>DBIX01000051.1 GCA_002297005.1 Cyanobacteria bacterium UBA791
TAAAAAATAAAAATATATTACGATGTATAATGAACTTATGAAAAGTATTCACCTTAATTTTAATAACGTCTTTACTGGCTTACTAAAAAGTAAAATTATCTTACAAGCCTTGCTTGTAGGCTTAATTTCAGGTTTATTAGTTGTACTTTTCAAATTATCAATAACAGAACTTTTCAATTTTATACAAAGAGCAACTTCAAATATACAATTTCTGTTCCCAATAATAATGGCACTTGGGGGGCTTGTTTCAGGATATTTGGTGTATAAATTTGCACCAGAAGCTAAAGGTAGCGGTATACCTTACGTAAAAGCAAGCCTATTACACTTAGGAAACCTTACAAGAGTTCGTAGTATATTTGTTAAATTCTTTGGTGGTATTGCCTCAATCGGAACAGGGATGTCATTAGGTCGTGAAGGTCCAAGTGTTCAACTTGGAGCTGGTAGTGGGGCTTTAATTGGTAAATTGTTCAAGCTTAGTGGTACAGATAATGACAAACTAATCTCAGCCGGTGCAGGTAGTGCGATTGCGGCAACTTTTAATGCACCTATTGCTGGTACAATTTTTGTACTTGAAGAACTTATGCAAAAATTTAATTCATCAATACTTTTTCCGGTACTTGTTTCAACTGTTGTAGCCTCAAGTTTAGCAAGATTTTTACTAGGAAACAACACCTCTTTCTTAATTCCAGCACTTAATTCTAACACTTCTATAAATATTTTTGTTTGCCTTGTAGTTGGTATTACAAGTGGTATTCTTGGAGTTTTGTTTTCAAAGCTTATCCATTTCAACAACGATTTATTTTTAAAAATAAAAATTAAACCGTATTTTAAGCCGATGATAGCAGGATTTTTTGTAGGAATAATTGGTTTATTCTTGCCATTAATCCTTGGTAGCGGAAATAGTAGCGTAGATATTTTATTACAAAATAAAATCCCTATTATTTTAGTAACTTTAATTTTTGTATTCAAATTTTTAGTAACTCCTTTTTGCTTTGGTTCAGGAGCAGTCGGCGGAATATTTTTACCAATGCTAATGTTAGGAGCTTATCTTGGCTATATTTGCGGATTTGTTTCAAACTATTTTGGACTAGAAATAAATCTTGTTGCAATCTCTCTAATTGGGATGGCATCATTTTTATCAGCTGTTGCAAGAACTCCAATCACAGCAACTGTTATGGTCTTTGAAATGACTGGCGGATACAATTTTATTCTTCCAATAATGCTATCTTGTGCAGTTGCTGATTTGGTTGCAGAAAAACTTCATCATAAACCGATTTATTCAGAGTTAATTGTAAATCAAGTAAAAAATTCTACTTCTGCAAAAATGTTAGAAAATAAAAAGGTTTCTGAAATTATGCAAAAAGAAGTTGAAATCATATCGCAGGATTTACCAATAAATGACGCCCTAAAAGAAATGGACGGAGAAAAACATAGTTTTTGTCCAGTTGTTGATGCAAAGAATAGACTAATTGGTGCTATTTTAAAATCTGATATTGAAGATGTTTTAATAAATTGCGGAAACAAGGACTTGAAAGTTAAAGATATTATGGAAACAAACATAATAACTGCAGAAGCTGATTTGAATTTGTACACGCTATATTTCAGACTTCATGCCAGCAACTACGACAAAGCTATTGTAATTAATGAGGACAAAAAAGTTTTAGGAATTGTTTCTCGCTACGATATTCAAGAAATTCTATAAAGCGACTTCGATAATCTGTTTTAACAAATAATCATATAAAAGTTTTAAGCCGTCTTCCATTTTTGTAAATTTGAAATTCGGAATTTCGGCTAATAATCTTGAATTATCACCAGTATACTCATTACCCCATTCTTGATTTTTAATTTTAATTTCTGATTTATAATTGCTAATATCATTAACAATTTTGGAAATTGTTTTTAAATCGATAGACTCACTTGGAGTAACATTAATAACATTTTCTTTTGGTTTATCATTCATAAAATGTTCAACAATTTTACACAAATCTTCTATAAACAAATAATCAAAAACAACATTTTGATTAATTACTATTGGTTTACCTTGTAAATTTTGGCTAATCGCATACGTTGGAAATCTGCTTTCCTTTTCGCCATATCCATAACACGCAAAAATTGTTAGACAAGTAACGTCGGCTCTATTTTTTACAAGTTCAACAATCTTTTTCTTAGATTTGCCATAAAGATCAGGAGGATTACAATTTTCTAAGCAATCTTCTTTTACCTTTTGAATAGGTTTTGATTTGTCATACATAGCACCAGAAGAAAATAAAATCATGCCGGTATCTTTATTTTTATATTTTAATAAATTTTCTACCATTTTTATATTTTCATCAAATGTTTCAGGTTTATCTTCAACACCTCTAACGCCACCTACTGATGCACAATGAAGAATAAAATCAATTTTATTTTTTCCAAAATATTTTTTTACAGCCTCTTCATCAATACAATCAAGCTCATAACTTCTTGGAGTTAAAAGATTATACTTATCCTTAAAAAAAATTTTTAAATTTTTACCAATAAATCCACCTGAACCTGTAATCAAAATATTTTTAATCATTTAAAAGGTTTTCCTTAAATTCTTCTCTTGGTAAAAATGGATACATATCCTCTATGCTTGGAGAAATCATTGTTCCGTCATCAAGTTTTTTTGAAGATAATTTTGGCAAAAATGCGTATTCTTTTTCTACCATAACTTCACAAAGGATTGCACCATCTGTTTTTAAAACTTTTTCAATTTCTTCTTTCATAGTTTTTGGATTAGAAATTTGAATATATTTTAGACCAAAGCCATCAGCGAGTTTGCTAAAATCAGGCATTCCAACTCCACTATCAAGACCTGAACCGGTCATTCTGCCGTCAAAAAAGTTTCTTTGAGTTTGTCTTATTGAAGAATACCCCGCATTATTTATAAGAAAAATTTTAATTGGTAAATCATTGTACGAAATAGTTTCTAACTCTTGTAAATTCATCATAATAGAGCCATCACCAGTTAAGCAAATGACATTTCTTCCGTTTGCCTCGTAATAAGCTCCAATAGAGGCTGGCAAGTCAAACCCCATAGATGCATCACCTGAATTTAAGAAAAGTCTTTGATTTCGTTTTATAACTGCAGTTTGATGAGTACAAATACAAGCTGAACCATTACCAGCAACGACAATATCCTCACTACTCAAATTATTTGTAAGATTATGTATAAAATCATAAACATTTATCACATCTTCTTTTGATTGGTATTCTTGTGTATTTTCAAAATCATATTTTTTATACAAATTCTTTGAAAAATCTAACCATTTTTGACAATCTAATTCAGGGAAATTCTTAATCAATTCAGGCAAAAATTCTTTCATATCTGAGTTTATTGCCAAATCAGGTTTTACTAAAGGTTTTTCTAGCTCGGCTTTATCAATATCTACAATAATTTTGTATGCATTTTTAGCAAAATTTTCCCAATTGTAGCTTACTTGTCTAATATTGTTTCTTGTCCCTAAAAACAAAATTACATCAGCATTTTGCAAGGTAAAGTTACCGGCTCTTTGTCCAGCAGTACCGATTCTGCCACAAAAGTTTTTATGATTTGTCGGCATAATATCCATACCGTTAAAGGTCGTAACTACGGGAATATCAGTTTTCTCTACAAAATTTAAAAATTCTTTTTCTTGATTAGAAAGTCTTAAACCGTGTCCAGCAACTATCAATGGTCTTTTTGCAGATTTTAATTTTGAAATAACTTCATCAATTTTTAAATCATATTTAGGCTTTTCATCTGACGGAATAAAATCAATTAAATCCTCTTCGTCAATTAATGCACCTTGAACATTCATAGGAATATCAAGCCATACAGGACCAAATCTACCTGTTGTTGCCTCGTAGATAGCTCTATCTAAATGATATTTTATCTCATTAGGCTCTGTAACCATTTTTGCGTATTTTGTAAGAGGTTTTACACAAGAAATTATATCAACCTCTTGATCACCAAGCTGACGCAGATTTAATTCAGGACAAGATGCCATATTTGTAGAAAATTTAACCTGCCCTGAAATATACAAAACAGGAACAGAATCAGTCCATTGACCGAAAACACCGTTAAGACAATTCAATCCCCCAGGACCTGTTGTAACATTAACAACAGCAAGTCTTTGATTAACTCTTGCATACCCCTCAGCCGAAAAGGCACAAGCCTGTTCGTGATGATTAGCAACATAAGGAATAAATCTACCCAAACTATCGTTCAAATGCATAGCACCGCCACCAGACACCATAAAAAAGCGTTCCACGTTATGATGTTCCTTTAACCTTTTAGCTATGTAATCTGATAATTTTATTTTAGACATTAATGCAATACCCCTCAATCATCCCCACGTGGTTATTATAACATAGGAAGAAAACATTAAACAGGATTAATAAGGTTCACAGATTAAAAGAGTTTCAAAAGAAATATTTCCGTCAATTGGTTTTCTAATTTTAAAATTATAACCCAAATCCCAACTTTCAATCATTGGTTTAATATCAAAAAAATCTTCTAAAGAATGATAAATACTAATCAATAATATAGGTTTTTGAGATTTAATAGTTTCTTTAGCTCCGTGCAAAAATTGTTGTTCAAATCCCTCTACATCTACTTTAATTAAGCCAATATTCATTGGATTATCTTTAATAAATTCATCTAGAGTTGTTAAATTAATTTCTTCATAATTATCTGTATCCAAATATGTATCAATCAATGTACTTGCAGAATTGTTTACTGCGAGCTTTAGAATTTCCTTTTTATTACCTAATCCTATTTTATGAGGGATAATATTTGATTTATTATTCATTTTAATTGTTTTCAAAATTAAATCATAATTTTCTTTTTCAGGTTCAAAAGTATGAACTTCAGCATCTGTATACTTAGATAAAACAATAGCAGAATCACCTATAAAGCCACCGACATCAAGAATATTCTTATCTTTTATGTAATCTAAGTTATCTATATCATGAATTTGATGTTCGTAATAAAAAACGCTAGATTCAAAGTGATTAATAGGTATTAGAAACTCTTTGTACGAATAACAATTATCGTCCAATTTTTTAATTTGATTTTTAAAATCCAATTTCAAGCGACCAAGCTGTTCTTTTTCTTTTATCGTAAAACAATTTATTTTTTCAGCTTTTGAATTAAGAACCTTTTTAATTCTTGCAAGAATTGTATCCACAGTTTTTACACTTGTTTTATCCAAATTTTGAATTAAAACTTTTCGTTTAGAACTTATATTCTTATTTTTAGAAAGAAAGTTTTTATAGGCTTTTACAATTTCAGAATTTCTATACCAAGTAGCGTAAAAAGGATATGTTTTTATATTCTTATAAAAGAAAAATAAACTATATGTCATTCTTTTTAACAGTATTATCAATTTTAAATTGTCAAATAATTCCATTTTAATTACTTTCTCTAATTTTACCTATAAATAAAACTCTATGTGGATAAGTTTTATCATCAATAGTCACAGACTGAATTGTTTCTTTATGCAACAATTCAAAAAACATCTTAAAATGTTTTTCAAACCATTCTTCTGTATACCAAGCAGGAACAGGTGGAAGTTCATTTGAATTTTCTGAAGAATACATCCCCAAGGGACAAAATTCAACATATACATACTTATTTGAAGCACTTTTTATTTTATTAAATACATATCTAATATCAACTTTTTGCGTCAATATCAAATGATGAGTCAATGCTAGAGCAAAAACAATATCGCACTTCAAACACGATAAATATTCTCTAAGGAAATTAATAAGCAAAGAATCAATAATAGACTTTGAGTTATTTATTTTTTGATATAAGTAACATTTATCAATTGCATTACTATCGTAATCAGCATTTATCAGTTTACTAAATTTGCCTAAATTATTATTTTCTAAGTATCTTAAAAAATAACCAGAATTACCAGCGATATCAATTGCACTAACAGAATCAGAAGAATATTCATTTACCAATTCAAAAATTCTTTTAAATCTTAAATCTTGTATAGATTTTTCATTTGGAGCATAATTTCCCCATTGAGTATTTGATTGAACATTATTCAAAAGTAAATCAATATAAGCTAACTTTATTCTCTTTTTTACAAAAACATTCTCCAAAATTTTATTATAAGTTTTTGAACTTGATTTTTTATGGAATTTCAAAAAATTGTCCAACAAAAGTTCGCCTTGTTTTGACAATTTTGAATAATGTCCCTCATTTAAGGCTGATGGATTGTCTATATATTGCATTGATACCAATGGCATAACATTTTTGTTTAAAAATTCAAGCAAACCACGATTTAAAGTGCCTGAAACAAATGACCCTAAATCAAAAAACATTGGTTTACCTTTATATAAAGTAGCATTTGCTTGATGTCCATCAATTAGACAATAACCAAACGCATTTGCAATTGTATTTACCAATAAAGTAACTAAAGCTAAATCTTTTTTAGCTTCAAAACTATAATAACAAGTAGGATAACAAGTTATTTTTTCTATCTTAATTAGTATTGGATAATTATCAATAGAATATTTTGAAATCTCAAAATTAGGTATCAATCTAAAATGAGCCAAGGTTTGTAAAAGACCACTTTCGTATAAAGTTTTAAAATAATTTAATTTCTCTGGATATATTGCTCTATAAATATTGTTGTCTTTATCAAAAATTATTGGACCTAGAGAATCTAAAGAATATTTAATTTCAAAGTCTTTTAAAACAACTTTTTCTTTTATATCTTCAAAATGTATTTTTGGCAAAGAGTTTTTATAATTTAAAATTTCATTAATTTTGTCATTATAAAATTTTTCTTTATTTTTAAGCTCATTTTTCGTAATATTTACAGGTTTTAAGTTATAACTTAAAAGATTTTTTGTCTTTATATTCTCTAATATTTTCTTTAATCTCATTATTGTTTTTAGCTTTAAATCTATCATATACTCTTCCCAATTAGTCACGCTTACTCTAACATTTTTAAAATAATTGATATTTTTTTAAAAGTAAAAATATCGTTTTTTGTGTTTTTATCTTTAATTGATTAAATACAAATATTGCATTATCAATTTTTGGTTTATATTTTTCATCATATTTATTTTTCAATAAATTTGAAATACACAAGTACTTAAATTGTGTTTTTAGCAAATATCTCCAGAATAAATATGATTTTATACTTCTGCATAGCCAAGGTTTTCCTGATACATAGTGAAAAACAACAGCATTTTTATTACGTTCATCATAAATATCTTTAAAGTCATTTGTATTATAATAATATTCTTTTAAGTCAGGCATAAAGTTGAACTTATAGTCTAAAAGTTTATAATTACCATCAAAAACGATATTAAAAATATCTTGGTCCGCACATAACAATTTATCAGATAATTCTTGAGTTTTTACCAAAAGCTCATCCAAATATGCACCTTTATTAAATTTCGAAATATCAATTAAAAGAACGCCTGAATTAAAATAAGAAAAAGTACCTTTGTAATTTTCATATATACTTTCTTTTAAATTAATTTCGTTATTTCCAAAAAATTTTTCAGAAATTGCACCAATAGGATAGCCATCAAGTTCTTGGTTGTACAACTTTTGAATATCACCATTTACAACTATGTCACAATCTAAATAAATAACTTTTTCTAGATTTGGTTTTAAGCTTGAAATAAAATATCGTGAAAACGCACTTGTTGAGTAATGTTTTATCGCTGGGAATTTATCAAGATTAAATTTTCCCATATTAAGATATTCAATCGTTTTGTTTTTAAAACGTTTTAGAGATTTTTCAATCTTTGATTTATATTTTTCATCAATGTTATCTTCAAGAATATAAAAATCAATAAAAGATTTAGTATTACATAATATTGAATACATTGTCACGCACAAATACGGTGCATAATTATTGTTAGATGCAAGGAAAATAGATATTTTTTTCATTATCTTAAGTCCTTATTTAATTTTTTATTTATTGTCAAAATTTCATATATTGGAGGACAAAAATATTTTACAAACTTCAAAATTTTTGAATAGTATTTATTGTAATAATATTTTGGAATATTAAAAATACAAAAATATTTAAAATCAGTTTTTAGTAAATATTTCCAAAATATTACTGATTTTACGCTTTGCAAATACCAAGGTTTACCTGATACATAATGGTAAACAACAGCATTATCATAGTTTTTGTCATAAATTTCTTTAAATTTCTTTTCTCTATAATAAAACTTTTTTAAATCTGGCATAAAATTATATTTATAGTCCAAAATTTTATAGTTGTTATCAAAAATAATATTAAAAATATCCTGATCAGGACATGATAACTTATCAGCCAATTCAAAAGTTTTTTCTAATAATAAATCTATGTAATTACCTTCTCTAAACTTTGGAACAGCTATTAACATAACTCCTGCATTAAAAGATTTTATATCAGAACTAAATTTTGAATACAAATAATCCTTGATATATTTAGCATTTTTTTTGTAAAAATCTTCTAACACAACACCGATAGGGTACATTTCTAAATCTTCATCATATAATTCAGAAATATCAGAATTTACAATAGTATCACTATCCAAATATAAAACTTTATCAAAGCCTAATGATAATTCAGAAATAAAATATCTTGAAAATGTATTCACCGAATACTGAGTAGTATCAGGGAATTTTTTAAGATTATACTTTGCCATGTCTATGTATTCAACACTAAAATTATCAAAAAGTTTTAATGAATTTTCAATTTTTCGTTTTGAATCTAATTTTATTCCACCATCTAAAATAAAAAATTTAATAAAAGATTTTGTATGTACTAAAATAGAATACATTGAAGCACATAAATAAGGAGCATAATTTTCGTCACTTGGTAAAACAATAGGTATCGTTTTCATCAAATTTTCTCCTTATCATAGATTACAGTCTTTAGCTGATAAGTTTTATATATAGGACTCTTATAATATAGCTCATATACTCTTGGTAAAAAGTATTTTATCAAAGAAATTATATTTCTCACCATAACTGATTGATATTTAAACATTTTATTATGCAAATATTTTTTTTCTTTATCTAATAATTGCTTGTAATTTAAATTACTAGACAAACCACCTAAAGTAAAATTAGAAATAATATCTTTTGTATAAACAATAAGCTCATTATTTTTTAAAACCTTAGCATTTAACAAATTATCTGATATTATTCGCAAATTTTCATTGTAAAGGCCATATTTTTCAAAAACAGATTTTGAATAAAAAATTCCTTGATGTGAATAGAATTTCTTTTGAAAATCAAAAATTGTTAAAACATCCTCTTGATGATTTGTAAATTTATAATTTCCATTTTCATAGAAATCAACATTTCCTATAACCAACTTTGCATCAAGATAATCTGTAATGATTTTTGCCACTTTTTTAAGAACAAAATCATCTTTAAAAGTATCATTACCATTTAGAAAAAATAAAAAATCACCAGTAGCTTTTTGAATTCCTTTGTTCATTGCAGAATATACGCCAGAATCCGTTTCTGATATTAAAATATCAATTCTATCTCTATATTTATTTATAATATCTAAAGTTTTATCAGTAGATTTGCCATCTACAATAATAAACTCAACATCAGCATATTGTTGATTTAATACGCTTAATATTGTTTTTTCTATAGTTTTTTCTTCATTTTTGCATACAGTAATGACTGAAAATTTTGGCATTTTATTTCCAAACTTCTCTTACCAAAGTCATAAATGGTTTTTTAAGTAGTGGTTTAATTTTGATTTTTGTACCTTTTAACAAGTTATAGTACAAATCTTCCACGATATTTATGTAGAATTTTGTTGCAACTACAACGTAATCAGGTTTAACATCTAGAATTTCTTCTGGTGCGATAGCCTTATATCCTAAAAATTCTTCGTTTTCCCCGTGATTTTCAAATCTCTTATCTGCAATACCAACAACATTTAAGCCTGAAAGGTCATAGTATTTTTTAATAAGTTCTAAAAATGCACCAGCACCATATAATACGACTTTTTTATTCTTCATTTTCTTAACCAGTTTTGGCAAAGTTTTTTCGAATTTGAAACTGTCCAAGTACAAATAATTTGCTCTTTCATCTTTGATTTCTTCGTTAAACATTGTTCTAACATCTTTTCCCTCAACACCCAAATCGAAAAAGATATAATCCAAAATAGGTCTTGCATTTTCGTTAGAAATTAAAATTACATCATAATCTTCTTTTACAATATCAGCTGGTTTAATAGCTCTCATACCATAAAAATCAACGTAGTTTTCTGTTTCAAAACGTTTATCAGCAATAGCAACAACGTTCAAGTTTTTATTAAATTTATATTTTTTATTTAATTCTAAAAAGCCTTCCCCAGCTCCATAAATAATAACTCGTTTGCCATAGATTTCACCCATTGACCAACGCATATCATCATCAAATTTTTTCTCATTTGTTTTAGTTATAAAATATTTACTTAACATAAAATCTCTCCTTATCTAGTTGTGTTATTATAGCATACTATTTTAAATATAGATATTTATTAACACTTCTATAGATTTCCAAGCTCTTTTCAAAAACATTCTCCACATTTTAAGTTTAAAAATCAAATATGAAATTTTATATGGTGTAAGTTTTAAACACTTGAAATACTCATTCTCAAATGGATGTGCATATCCGCAATAAGGTTTTTCTGCACCTACAAAATGCAAAATTTTAATCTCATTTTCTTTTGAAAAAATCTTATACACCCCTTTTGAATAACCTAATTTATATTGATAATTCCACTCTTTCCCAAGAAATTTGACATTGTCTTGAAAAGCATAATTCAATACGCATTGATCCATCAATAAAATTTTTTCAGAAGAAGTTTTTATAAAATCAAAACATTTTTCTTCGATTAAATCTTCTCTAATCTTTTTCAAATTCAACAACATAACTCCAGCGTTGAAATAATATTTTAGTCCAAGATTTTTTATCTGTTTTCGAATATAAGTTTCTTTTGAAAGTCTTTCTTTTACAACACAAGCATAAGAATTTTCAAAATCCTGTTCATAAAGTTCTTTTAAATCAGCTCTTACAAGCAAATCACAATCTAAAAACAATAATCTATCAACATTTATCAAGGCAGGCAAGATTAATCTATTATAGCTCACAGAAGTTATATGATAAATTGTTGGTAAATTTTCAAACATTTTTCCGTCAACTGATAAAAAGCTAATTTCAAATGTTTTGAAAGATTTTAGCTTTAAAATTTTTTGTTTGTTCGCTTCTGAAATACCATTATCCAAAACAAAAAAATTAAACTCAGAATTTGATTTATCGTTTTTTAAAATTGAAACAATAGTTGTAGCAAGTTGTTCAGAATAATTATCATCAATCGAGAAAGCTATATTCATTTCAAAACTCTACTTTACACACCTGCAAATTCCACAAGTGTTGGTGTATCTTTTAATTCATAAAACATTTTTGCCGCAACTTTAAATTCATTTGGATTTGCACTTACAAAAAACTCTTCTGAACCCTCATTTTCAGACAAATTCAACATGTTATGTTTTTCTAAATCGTATTTAATATAATTTGAAAAAATAATTGATGGGTCAATAAAAACATCATCGCCCCAAATATCTGCCAAAACTCTTCTCAAATAAGGATAATGAGTACAGCCTAAAACAATTTTATCAGGGTTATTTTGTTTCATAGCATCCAAATATTTTTTCACGCAATCTCTTGTTGAAGATGCATTAATCATATCCGATTCAACAATTTTAACCCATTCAGGGCAAGCCAATTCAAAAACCTGCATTTCTTTATTATATTTATAAATTTCGTTTTTATAAATATGAGAATTAATAGTTACAGGAGTCGCAAAAACGCCCAAACGTTCAATTTCAAGAAGCGAAAGAACATTTGCACAAGATTGAACAATCGGATAAACTTTTATATCATATTTATCTTTTAAAGCCTCATAAGCTATTGCAGAAGTTGTATTGCAAGCCATTACAATACATTTCACATCTTTTTCAATAAAAAATTTAAAAATATCTTCTGCATATTGAATCAGTTGTTCTTTAGTTTTTTCACCATAGGGTTGGTTTTTTAAATCGCCATAGTAAATATAATTTTCGTTAGGCATAAGTTTTTTAAGCTTTTCATAAACCGTAAGCCCACCAACGCCTGAATCATATACACCTATTTTTTTATTATTTATCATACTGTTTAAAATAGTTAACTATCCCTTCTGCAATACCTTTTGCAGTTCTTTGTTGTCTATCTGCAGAAACTAATTGCATACGCTCTTTTTCATTAGATATAAATCCGATTTCAACCAATATTGCTGGTTTTGTCGTATGATTTATAACATAAAATCTTGATTTTATCAAACCTCGGTTAGGAGATTCGGTTACATTCTTCACAAATTCAGCCTGAACACATTTTGCCAAATTGTAGCTGTAATCATGATAATAGTGAGTTTCCAAACCAGTTGGACTTGTGTTTTCTGAAGAATTTACGTGAATACTTACAAAAATATCCTCGTCTTTACCCTCAGCAATATCAACTCTTTCTTGTAATGAAACAGTTGAATTATCACTTCTTGTCATATAAACTTTGTAGCCTTTTTGTTTTAATATAGCCTCAACTCTTTGAGCTACTGCAAGGTTAATATCACTTTCCTTGATACCAGCTCTAGTTGCACCACAATCTGTACCACCGTGACCAGCATCAATTACGATAACTTTTTCGCCAGCCTTTTTCTTTGTATTTGTAAATACTGGTGGAACAATTTTCTTTATTGGAGCTTGTTCAAGTTTTGGTTCATTTATAGAAATTTTTAAACTTTTTCCGTCTAAACCAGAATAAACTTTTGTAGTACCGTTTGATTGCAATTTATAAGATACAGTCAAAAGTTGTCCCTCAATTTTTAGTTTTAAATTTTGAACGGCAGTATTTTTAAGAGTGTTAGTAAATTGAGCCTCATTATATTTATCAATATTGTAAATTGTCAAAATAAAATCATCAGCTTTTCTATAAACGCTATAAACTACAGGAGCATTAAAAGCTAAAATGACATCGTTATTTTGACCATCTTTTTCGAAATACGTAGAAGTCAAACTTGCTTTTATTGTTGATAAAGATGCAACGTTATATCTTTCTTTATCAGCAAGCAAAAGTGTTTCGTTATCAGGTGAATATATTGGAATATATTTATCAGGTTTATTTGTTTTTAAAACTAAACGAGTTTTATTAGTTTCAAACTGTCCAACCTTTATAGTTTCTGCCTCATTTATAGAATATTCTTTACTTCTAACATCTTTACTTGCCACAGTATTTGGTAAGTCATAAACAATTCTTGCTGGTTCTGAAAGATATAGAGCTTTTTCTACAGCTACAGAACCAAAACCTGATAGCAAAATACCATTAGAAGTCTTAGTAATATTATTCAAATAATATCTTGTATTAAGTTTTAAATCTCTTTTTATCTGTTCAACTTGAACATCACTAAAAGCTGATTCAATTTCTTTTGGAATATTTGAAGATGCAAAAGCTGATTGAATATCTTTCATTGAAGAATTTGGAACATTAATTTTTTGAGCATTTGATACAGGAACTTCTTTTTTTGTAATAACTTGAGTAGTCATTGCAGAATATTCATAGTAATCATTTGCATCATGTCTATCTTCTCTAAATGTATTTTGGAAATATTCTTCTTTTAATAAAGGTTTATCACCATATTTTACAATAATACTATTTTTTAACTTATATACATCAATTTTATCAGCATTATATTTTTCATCTAAAGTTAAAACAACTCTCACAACATCAGGATTAACTGAATTTTGTGCAACCACAGCGTGTTTTACCACACCTTGAGAGAAGTTAATATCTTCTTTTTTAGTTGTCAAAATAGCAGAATTTATATCAAAATAAACTCTGTTTGGATTTGACATTTTAACTAATTTTAATTTGCTTGTGTTGTTATAACCAAATTCGGATGGAGAATTTATCATCATAACAGAAGAAGAGGTATCAAAAGCAACCGAAGTAATCTTTACAGAATTTTCGTCCGCAAAAACACTTTGAGTTAAAAATACGAATATGAAAAATATTGTAAATAATAGTTTTTTCATTTTTACCTACTTCACCAAAATAAATTATACAATATTTTTAAAGATATGAAAAAAAGTTGACCTTTCTTAAAAAAAAAACTAGAATGTAGCCATGAACAAACTTAGAAGACGTTGGTATGATGTAGATTATTCTGCAACAGAAATATTTGATAAAATTCAAAACTTAGATGATGACACAAAAAATGCGTTATCAGAAAATTTGACTGAAATTATTAAACAAATAAAAGATTTACACAAAGAAGAACTTGAACCAGACTTAAGCTTAGGGCTTGAAAGAGTTATCGGTTTATACCACCAATTCCAAAGCCGTAGACGCTGGTATGATAAAAACGATGAAGAAATAGCTTACGCAATAAAAACCTTGTTTACTTTACCAACACAAGATTTTTACAATATTGTAGAAGGGCTTTCTGTTTCGTTAAATTAATTTTTATTTTAATAGGGCGAAGCCAAAGGCTTCGCCCTATTTTTATACCTAAACAACAAACTCTAGTCTTTTTCAGGAATAGTAATAATATATCTATTTTTTACTTTTTCTTTTTTAATTTTAGCAATATCCAAATCACCATCTAAATAGAATGTTTGAGAAAAATTAACAATACTATCCTCGTGACGTTTTTCTTTTTCAATAGAGGCTGTTACTGTTGCCATATTGTTATTCAATTCAAATTGAACATTCTTTTCATTATTATCAAATGGTCTTAGGTCAACAATAATTCTATACTCATCATCAAAATTTTGTATTTCAACAATTGATTTATGATGCATAGGCATTCCAATGTCTTTCATCATTCTTTTACCCATTTTATCCATTTGACGTTCTTGATGCTCCATCATTCTATCCATTTTCTTGAATTGATACATAGGATCCATCATGTGTTTTATTGTCATATCTGCAACAAAATAGAATGCTAAAAATGCCCCTAATAAAGTCGCACAAAGAACACCAATATATTTTAAAATACATTTTTTATGATTATGTTCACAACTCATTTTTTCTTCTTCTTTCATATAATTTCTCCTTTTAAATAATACAATTATATTTAATTAAAATTTGTTTTAATTTTCAACTACCCATGTGTATATACAAAAAGGGTACAAGAAATTTAATTCTTGCACCCTTTTGAAAAATTTTTAACCTTATGCTTTTTGAGCTTTTACATTAGGTTTTTGATTTTGATTTGCTTTTTGTTGTTTAGCTGTCCATTCAGCAATATCATCAGCTTTATAATTGCTTAATTTTGTATTCAAGTATGCAATAGTTTTTGGATAATATTGTTGCAAGTATTCAGCTCTAGGTCCTAAGTCATATTCAGTTGTATAAGAATCTCTTAAAGCATTTGCTTCTGCAACAACTTCACTCAAACCGCCTAATTTTCCGCCGTAGTGACCTTTTTGTTGAATAAAGTATCCGATATGATCTCTTTGAGCATTTGGATAAGCCTTATTGAAAGCATTTCTTTCTTCGTTATAAACATCTTGTAAGCCTTTATCTGCTGTAATAGCTGCGTATTCTCTGTATGGAGTTGATTTTCTAAAATCTACACCGTGACCAGCCTCATGAAGAACTGAATATACTTCATTAATTGTATCAATTTGTTTTTTGTCTGGCCACATACAGCAATCATTTGTATCTTTAACACCGTTTAAAGTTTTAATTGTATCCGTCAAAGCCATTAACTGTTCAGCAGGAAGTTGCTTCATCAACTTGAACATTTCTTCTCTGTCGCCCATTACCTTAAATTCATCGCTACCAAGTTTAACTTTTTGACCTTTAGCACCTCTGATAGGAATTACAGTTGGTTTATCCTTACCTCTTTCTTGAATAGTCAATTTATCAGGTTCAAATGTCATTTCATAAACTTTATCACCATTTGATGAAACAATTTTGTTATCAGAAATTCTTTCCATTGTTTTGTTCAAGTTCATCAACACATTACCGTCTTTGTCAGTAATTTTGTATTCTAAAAGTTTATTACCTTTTTTATCTTGTTCTAATTTATATTGAGTTCTTGTACCATCAAGAGAAGTCATATCCTTGTGGATACAATCCATTCCATCATATTTTTGGAAGTGTTTTGTTTTTGAAATAACTTTTTCAGTTCCATCTGGATAAACATATTTATGGTCGTAAGCACCTGAAACTTTCGAATCTGTCATCATTTCTTTTCTTACGATTTTGTTATCTTTATCTCTAACAATTCTAACTTCGTCTGTGACAATAGGGTAACCGTCATCATTTAATTCTGCACGAACTTTTGTTGTAGTGTTATTTCTATAATCAACATTCTTAGTAATCATGTAGATTTTATCACCATTTTGTCCAAAAGTAACATCTTCTTCACCAATTTTGTTTATTTGATTATCATAAAATTCTGTATGAGTTTCATCATCAGCTAAGTTTGCTACCATGGCATATTCTTCTTTTGGTGCAAATTTATCTCTTTCAAAAACAATACCTACAAGTTTTTTGCCATATTTTTGTGCGATATTTGCTTTTGCATCATTAACTTTTGCTTGTAATTCTGGAGGCATTGTATTTTTCTTACCACCTTTTTTACCACCTTTTCTACCGCCACGAGTAATAGAATCTAAACCCATAAATACTGGAGCTGAAGCTTTGTATGTATTAATTGGGTTTGTTGTTACTGCTGTATTTTTTTGAAAAGTATCATTTGCTAAACCTTTTATCATTTTTGGTTGAGGAGCAACCTTATTCATTGTTGCCACAACTGGTTTTGCTATTGAATTAATCGCACTAATTGCCATAAAATCTTCTTTCTGTTACATAACACTACCTATATGTTTGCTTTAAAACCCATAAACCATGACATTTGCCCTTTTTAAGACTATTATTTACATTTGTTAATATATATTTTTAATGTAAAATTATAAAAAAGAGGTTAATTATGAAATTTGAAAACAGCATTCCTTTTGATTTAGGATTTGGAAAACATTTACTAAACTTTGTCCCAGACTTTGAATACGCTTATAGTGAGCTAAATAATATTAGAAATTTCAATATGAAAAAATTTCAGTTTCAAAGATTTTTTCCACATTTTCAAAAAGAAATTAACATGTACATCGATTTTTATATTGGTTGTTTGCTTTGGGCTGTTTATATAAAACAATTTAAAAACAAAGAAATTTCAGGAAATCCAATGCTTGGTCAAGAAATTTCTGATGAGCAAGGAACAGCCACAACTGATTATATAATCAATTATTTACCAAAATTTGAAAAAGATGCTAAGTATTATGCAAATAAAAATATAAAATTTGAACAAAAGATTTATGACCTATTAAATCTATACAAAAAGTTCTTAGTTGAAAACAAACATTTTGTAAACACAAAAACTTCAGACGATTTAGTTGTACCAGTAGACATCAAAAATCCAAACTACGACGAATACTTAGACGTAATCGAAAAAGTAGTCGATAGTGGTAATTTTGACTTGCTAAGAAATCATTTAGATTTGTTACTCGATAGTGCCGTATAAATCGTACGCATCAGAGTTTGTAATCAATACGTCTTCAATATCCCCAGGGACAACTTGTTTTTTAGTATCGATATAAACAACTCCGTCAACCTCTGGAGCATCGTGTTGACTTCTTGCAATTACAAGTCCATCGTCTGTAAAGCTTTCAATTATGCATGGCAAAGTTTGACCCACAAAGCCCTTGTTAATTTCTGTCGAAATTTGTTGTTGCAACTTCATTAACTTGTCATGACGATGTTTTTTAATTTTTGCAGGAACATGGTTTTTCATGCTGTAAGAAACTGTATTTTTTTCTTTTGAATATTTGAACACACCCATTTTATCAAATCTCATTTTCTTAACGAAATTATAAAGATGTTCAAAATGTTCTTCAGTTTCTGTTGGATAACCAACAATAAATGCTGTTCTAATTGTTACATTAGGTATTTTTGCCCTAATTTTGTTAATCAATTCCTCGTAATCAAAAGCTGGTCTACGCATTGCTTCAAGAATTTCCGGATGAGAGTGTTGTAAAGGTAAATCAATATATTTTACAACCTTATCCAATTTTGCAATCGTATCAATTAATTCGTCTGTCATTTGAGATGGGTAGGCATACATTATTCTAATCCAACTCAATTCTTCAATTTTATTTAATTCTTCTAATAGTTTGGATAAAACAGGTTTGCCGTACAAATCAATACCATAACTTGTTGTATCTTGAGCAATAAGAACAACTTCTGTACAACCTTTTTTAGCAATTTCACGAGCCTCTTCGACAATGTTTTCGATTGGTCGAGATTGGTAAGCCCCACGTAAATTTGGAATAATGCAATATCCACAATGATAATTGCAACCGTCTGCAATTTTTATGTATGAACTTGCACCAACGGTAATTTGTTGTCTTTCAACGTTTTCTGGATAAACATATTTTGGTTTAGAAGAAACATCAGAAACATATTGATAATCTTTTTTATCAATATTTTCAACAACTTCAACAATTTTTGTAAAATCAGTTGTACCAAGCATCGCAACAACTTCAGGAATAGCCTCTTTAAGTTCATCTTTATATTTTTGAGGAAGACATCCTGTTACAATAACCTTTTTACCTGCATCAACCATTTTAAGAATTGATTGAACAGATTCTTTTTCAGCATCATGAATAAATGAGCAAGTGTTTACAATAACAACATTTGCCTCATTTTCATCAAGGGTAATTTCGTAACCCTTTTCTGCCAAAAGACCCAACATTAATTCTGAGTCTACTAAATTTTTTGCACAACCGTGATTTACTAAAGCTAATTTTCTCATACAAAAATTTTACCACGAAAAAATTAACAATAAATAGCCTAAAAAGGTAAATGTAATTTACAAACTATAGTAAGACTTGTATAATTGGTATGACATGTGCTTGTAGCTCAGCTACCGTTAAATCTTTTACGATTTGTCCAATTATGAGTAAAAGTTTAACTAAGTTAGATTAAAATTCTATCCAGCTGAGTAAATGTAAAACTAAATATTTAAAATATGTGCCTGTAGCTCAGCTGGATAGAGTTTTGTTTTCCGAAAGCAAAGGTCATGGGTTCGACTCCCATCAGGCACATATTTTAAATAAAATATTTTAGGCTATTCTATTTTTTTGAGTTTTAGTGTATAGTATTTATGTGTTATGATGTTTATAACCGAGATAAGTAGTATAAGGAAAAACTTTGACAAATAGTTTCGACTTTTTTGAAAATCAAGATGCATCTTTTAAAAACTCTCCAATTATCAAAGAGAGAGTGTCTTTGATTGCATCTCACATGTACAAACAATTTTTAAATTACCAAAGTGCAGCAAGTAATACTGCTGACATTTTTGGTCAAATGCTTGAATGTTTAGAGGCTGTTGTAGACTCTTTGCAACAAACTTTTGCCTCTCACGGCGTTGCAACAGAAAACATTTACCTTAAAACTGACGCAAAAAAATCTGTTGCTGTTTTGACAATTTTCTGGAACAAATTTAGTTTCACTACTCGTTGCAATTACCAGCCACAAGCTTTATACAGAGAAGGTGATACACCAATCCAGTCTGGTAGAATTATGGCTGTAAAAGGTGATTATAACGAGATAACAAAAGGTATTCAAAACCACGAAGAGGAAATGAAAATTTTACTTGAAGAAGAAATTGCCTCTTTGTATGTTCCTTTTGACAAATCAAAAACAATTTGCAAAGTAAAACATTTATCAAACAGAGAAGTATATCTTCCTAACATTGATGCAGCAAGAGAATTTGTTCTTAAATGCATTGAAGAAGTTTGTGGAAACTGCATTTACCACGAAGAGGGTGTCAGAAAGAGCTTTAATATCTAATTTATTTGATAAGATACTTCAGAAACAATTCTTTGAATATCCGAACCCCCAACCATTACTTCTAATACAAGTCTTGGATTTGCATATAGTGTTTCACTATATGCCATTGTTGTGACATCAAAAACATCAAATTGAAAAAAGTCTTCCCCTACATACACAAGCTTTCCATATTCACTTCCGCCTGCATATTTCATAAACATGTATTGACCTTCTAATTCTTTTAATTTTTCTACAAATTTCATACGCCCTACTTAAAATTTACTATACTAATATATTAGTGAATATTTTAAAAAAGTCAAAAATTACTCCATGTTTTTTAATCTGAGTTGATACAAGAAACATTTTTTTACGATAAAATCAATATTTCTAGGAGAAATACTTGTAAAAGTTAAGGCATTTATATAATAATTTTTACCTCTGACCTCTTTTGGTCTTGTATAAACCAATTTTGCAGAAGTTTCAATAATCTTGTCAGGAAATTCAAGAGTTAAGAAAATTTCCTCATAATTTTTTATTTCTTTTTCCGAAACAAAAGACACTCCATTACCGCAAACATCACGAGAACGAACATTCCAAGTTTCAGAAATACCTGTTAAAATATCCTTTACGATTTTTACAGTAACAGGAATAGTCATATCTGCTCTGAAAAATTCTCTACGTTGAGAGTGTTTGCTGTTTACAGGATATGTAAGTGTATAAATCATGTGGTCTAAATCTTTTTCAACAAAAAGAATTTTTGAATTAGAATAGTATATTCCATTTTCTGTGTACACGTATACGTTTACTCGTGATCCCTCTGGAATATCAACAAATTTATTCTTTTTTGTACTTGCATATACGGTGATGTTAGAACTTTCTATGGCATGGACTTTTCCTCTTACTTTATGGATTTCGTCATCATACCCTTTAAAAACTATTTCAAAGTTCTTAAACTCTTCGTATTTTTGATAAATGTCCGACATAAGTCCATTATAATAAATTTGTTAATTTTTCGTATCAACCAAAAAATTGATTATCAATAAATTTTAGAATATTTTTATAGTAAAATTTTGGTATGGCAAAAGTAGATTTACATGTACATAGCAACTGTTCTGACGGTAGCGACAAGGTTTCAGAACTAATTAATAATATCGAAAAGAATGATATAGAAATTTTTGCACTTACAGACCACGACACAATCGAGGGTTGTATTGAAATGCAAAATCTCGTACCTGAAAATATAAAATTTATAAAAGGTGTCGAATTAACTTGTCAGGCAGATTACATCAAATGTCATATTTTGGGATTTGGTTGCGATATTACAAATAAAAAGCTTTTAGACTTAATCGAAAAGGGTAAAAAACTTCGCCATATAAAAATGGAAACAAGAGTTGAATACTTAAAAAACAAATGGAATATTAAACTAACAGAGGAAGAATACGCTTGGTTATGTTCAAGAAAAAGTGTTGTAAAAACTCATTTTGCAAATATTTTGGTAAAAAGAGGTTTAGCAGAAGACAATGTTTCTGCGATGAAAAAATATTTGGATGACTGCAAAACTCCAAACACAAGATTTGATATAAAAGAAGCAATAGAAGCACTCGTTGATGCTGGTGCTATACCTGTTTGGGCTCACCCACTAGGCGGTGAGGGAGAAGAACATTTTTCAGAAGAAGAAATTTTACCAAGATTAGAATTAATGAAAGCCTTTGGTATCAAAGGTCTTGAATGTTATTATTCTAGATATAATAAAGAAGAAATTAATTTATTAAAAAGACTTGCAAAAGAAAATAATCTTTTAATAAGTGGTGGAAGTGATTATCATGGGAAAAACAAGAAGAATATCAACTTGGCGAAACTTAATATTGATAACGAATATGTCGATTCTAAAGAATTAACTGTATTAAAAGAATTGTAATTATATCTAATTGACAAAAATTTTAGAATATAATAAAATAGGTATACGAAATGCAAACACATTTCGCACACCTATTTTATTATGGGTCTGTGGCACTCTGCCGAAAAAACGATTGAGTATCGTTTTTGAGAGGTGGTAGACGCACCAATTGTCAAAACAATTGACAAGAAAGCCCAAAATAATCTAAAATATTTTTGACAATTTAATAAATTCTATCTGGGCCTGTGGCGAAATTGGTAGACGCACTAGACTTAGGATCTAGCGCAGCGATGTGTGAGAGTTCGAGTCTCTCCGGGCCCACCACTTTAAAGAGATAGCAAATGCTATCTCTTTTTTAAAATCAAAATAAATTTATCTTTAGACAAAGAGGGAAAATGAAAAATTTTACAGCCGTTATTCCAACATTATTAAAAAACAGAGATATTCTTATCAAGTTAATAGAATCTCTTTTGAACGATTCAGCTCTATCTGAAATCATTGTAATCAACAATTCCGAAGAATATTTTGAATACATCCACGAAAAAGTTAGAGTTATTTCTAATGGCAAAAATTTATTCGTAAACCCTAGTTGGAACTTAGGTGTAAAAGAGGCAAAGACAGATTATATTGCACTTATAAATGATGACATTAAAATACCTACAAATCTTTGCTCAAAGATATTAGACAAAATGAATGACAAACACGGTATTGTCGGAATAAGCAAAAAATATGTTGTAGAAACTAGAGATGAAGATAATAATACAATTATAAATATTGATGAAATTGTATTGAATGAGTCAAAAGATGTTGAGTTACAGCCAATTTCTTATAGAACGCCAAATTTTGGTGTTTTAATGCTTTTCAACAAAAAAGATTATGTCGAAATTCCAGAAGAATTAAAAATTTATTATGGTGATGATTGGTTAGTATATCAAGCTACAAAAAACAAAAAGATAAATATGGTTGCAGAGGGACAAGAAATTTATCATCTTGGTTCATTATCATCAAAATCATTTAATACTTGGGCATACAATGAAAGAAAAATTTATTTAAATAAAGCATATCCTTGGTATAAACGTATTTTTAATTCTTACGAAACACCTATTGAAAAGGTATTTTTCATTTTCTTTTTAAAAATTACTATTAAGAAGAAAAACCTAGATATTTAAAAGATTAACTATTTGTAAAATGTTGCAATTTGTAAAAATGAAATTTTTGACCCAAATTTTTACGTTTTTACAAATTTTAATAAAAATTTTAAAAATTTTTTGTTAATAAGAAAAAATTTCTTATTTGTTTTTATACAT
>DBIX01000014.1 GCA_002297005.1 Cyanobacteria bacterium UBA791
ATGACGTTGTAAAAACTTTTTCAGAATTAGATTTTGCAAAAAGTGATTATGACAGATATTCTCAAATGTATTCAAAAGGTATTTCTTCAAAACAAGATTACGATTCCAGCCAAAACAAATTGACCGTTGCTGTTTCTAATAATAACGCTTCAAAATCAAAGCAAGACGAAATTGTAGCAACAATCAAAAAGCTTGAGGCAGAGGTTGAACAAGCAAAATTAGATTTATCATATACAAAAATCTACGCATCTCAAGATGGCAAAATTACACATAGAACAGTTGAACAAGGTAATTATGTTCAAGTAGCTCAACCCCTTTTTGCAATTGCAAAGGATGACGTTTGGGTAGTTGCAAACTTTAAGGAAACACAAGTTGCAAATATGAAAAAAGGTCAACCGGTAACTATAAAAATTGACGCTTACGGAAGTAAAAAATTCAAAGGTGAAGTTGATAGTTTGCAAATGGCATCAGGTGCTAAGGCTAGTTTGTTCCCACCTGAAAATGCAGTAGGTAGTTACGTAAAAATTGTACAAAGAATTCCTGTAAAAATTGTATTTAAGGAAGATATTTCAAATTATAACGTAATTCCAGGCATGAGTGTTGTTCCTACTGTAAAGGTAAAATAAGGTAAAAATAATGGAATCAACAAGCGTTAAACAAAAAGTTCCAATTTGGTTAATCGCAGTATCAATCCTTTTGCCGACCTCGTTTGCTGCACTAGCAACAACTGCGACAAACGTTGCTTTGCCTCATATTTCAGGGTATTTTGCTGCAACTGCAGATGAAGCAAAATGGATTGTAACCTCATATATGGTTGCAAACGCTTGCTTGATTATGCTTTCAGGCTGGTTGGAAAATGTTTTTGGACGAAAATTATTTGCAAAAATTTGTATTGCTATTTTTACGTTAGGTGCTTTAATTTGTACGTTTGCTCCGTCATTAAATATTATGGTACTTGGTAGATTTATTCAAGGTATTGGTGGCGGACCTATGACACCTATTTCGCAAACAATTTTACTTACAGCTTTTCCTCCAGAGAAAAAAGGGGTTGCGATGTCTTTGTTTGGCTTTGCAGTAATGGTTTGTGCTATTCTTGGACCGTCTTTCGGTGGTTTTTTAGTTGATAATTTTAATTGGCACTATATTTACTCTGTAAATATTCCTGTTGGGATTGTTTCTTTAATTTTAGTAAGCAACTTTATTGAAGAAACTAAAAAGCCTGAGGTTAAACCAAAAATTGATTTTGTCGGTATGACAGCACTTGTTTTGTGGTTGATGTCTATGCAAATCGTTTTGGATAAAGGTCAACAATATAATTGGTTTGATTGTGCTTGGATTTGTTGGTTAGCAGGTTTTTCTTTGGTTACACTTTCTTTTCTAATTGTGTGGGAAATTGAAAACAAAAATTCTTTTATGAAAGTCAGAATTTTCAAAGATAGAAATTTTTTAATAGGAACAATTATTTCTACAGCGATAAGTATGGTTGTATTTACGACAATGTATTTAGCACCACAATTTATACAGAATATGCTTGGTTATACGGCTTTGTTGAGTGGCTTAACAATGGCACCACGTGTTATTTCTTGTATTTTGATGTTGCTTGTAATTCCTCATTTGATGAGAATTTATGATAGTAGAATTTTAATTGCGGTCGGATTTTTCTTTTTAGGCTTAGCAACTTTTGTTTATACAAACGTGAATTTGGCAGTTTCGTTCTTGTATGTTTCAATACCGAATTTCTTGCTAGGTATTGGCGTAATTTTAACTTTTATACCGATTTCAGCATTGGCTCTTGGAACTTTGCCGAAAGAAGATTTGGCAAATGGTGCAAGTTTGCATAATTTTTGTAAAACCATTGGGGTTGCGATAATTGTATCGATGTCCTCAACTATTGTTGCAAGACACTCTCAAATCCATCAAGGATATTTGGTTGATAATTTGTCTAATTTTAATTGGGTATTCCAAAACAAAATGGCAAGTTGGACTAATACATTTATAACCGGTGCATCAAGTACTTATGCGGTTAATAAGGCAAATGCTTATGCTTATAAACAAATGATTGTGCAATCAAATTTGATGGCTTATGTTGATGCGTTTGCAATCGTAGCTTTAATTGCCTTTTTGCTAATTCCATTACCATTTTTGATGAAAATAAACGTCAAAGAGAAATAATTTAGCAGAAACTCTGTGATATATAAGCAAATCAAAATGTCGATAGGGGGACTTGAACCCCCACGGCTTTCGCCACATGCACCTCAAGCATGCACGTATACCAATTTCGTCATATCGACGTATTGTTTATCGCAAAAGATTAAAGTCCTTTTGGATTCCAATTTACAAGTAATTTAGATTGTGTATTTCCGTCAGGAGTTTGTACTTGCTTTTCTGAAAATCTTACAACTGGCCAGAATAAAAATACAGCCTTTCCGATAAATCTATCTTCGTCCAAAAATCCCCAGTATCTACTATCTTGAGAATTTCCTCTATTATCTCCCATCATAAAATATTCGTGTTCTGGAATAATAAATGGTCCGCAATATTTTACGTTAGAACAATCCGGATAGTCGTATTCGTCCATAATATATGGCTCATCAAGTTTGTTATCATTAATAAATACGCCAAATTTACCATTAGCTTCTTTTTTTACTTCAAATTTATCCCCAGGCATACCAACAACACGTTTGATATATGCAATATCTTTACACCAAAAACCTGTTAGTCTTTGGAATACTTTTACTGGTGAATATTTTAAATCTTGTGATGGTGGGTAAAATACCATTACATCTCCACGTTTTGGTGTTGAATAAAAACGTGAAAATCTTTCTACAAAAATTCTATCACCTTCGTTAAGAGTTGGTTTCATAGAGCCTGATGGAATCCAACGGATTTCCCCAATGAAAAATCTGATAATTATAACCATTACAATAACAAAGACAGCTGTTTCTATGATTTCTTTCATTGCTGGTTTTATTTTTGCGTATATTTCTTTATAATCTAAGTTCATAATTTTAGTAAATCCAAAATTGATGTGAGTGCATCTGTATAAATGTTTTTATCTAAAGTACAAAGCACTTCACGAGTATTACAAAGATAATTATCTAACAACTGAGTTGCTTTTTCAATACCTAATGCAATATTCTTTAAATCACATTCTGCATAAATAATCGGAGCAGTATAAATACCATTTTCGTAGTCATTTTTTACAGGTTTATTATCGTTATTATCAAAATTTAAAATGTCATCTCTTATCTGAAAAGCTATGCCAAAATTATTTGCCAAGTTTTCTGCTGTTGATTTATTAAGGTCTGCAAGTATAGATGCTGAAACCAAAGAGGCTTCAAATAGGGATGCAGTTTTTGCTCTTGATTTTTCTATGTATTCATAAATTGTTGGCATTTTGAATTTTGAAAAATATTGAGAAATTTCTCCAAGACACATATTTTCAATAGATTTTGTGAACAAATCAAAAATATCGTTATTATTAAATTTCAAAATTTCTTTTAGAGCTATAGAAAGTAAATAATCACCACCAATAACGGCAAGAGAATTATCAAATTTTTTGTTTACACTTGGCAAATTTCTTCGTACATCCGCTTCATCGATAATATCATCGTGAATAAGTGTTGCGTTATGAATAAGTTCTATAGTTGCTTGTAAGCGAATTTGTTCCTCTGTAATTTCTTTGTTATTTGCTTTCAAATACAAAAAAGCAAGAACAGAACGAAGTCTTTTTGAAGGTGCTGAAACGTATTCTTTTATAAAATTATTAAACTCCATTGATGTAGAATTTATTTTGCACAAAACCTCGTCAACTCTTTCAAGTTCAGACTTTACAAGTGATTTTATTCGTTCGTAAGTATTTTTATCAAAGCTCATGCATTGATTGTAACATAAAAAATAAGTCAGGGTTAATTGCCTTTAAGGATGTAAAATGGGTTAAATCTGGTTTTTCACCAAAGATTTTTGTAAGGAGTTCCACATCATAATCATAAAGAATAGAGCCATGTTGTAAGATGTATCCTTGTTTTCGGCATTGAGCTGAACCAATAAGTTTTTTACCCTTGTAGCATAGGTCTGCACCTGTAGAAATTAGCATACAGTAGTTAAACTTTGTGTTAATGGGGTTTTGTGTGCCAAAATCTAGTTCTATACCAAACTTTTTGAAAAAATCAATTAATACTTGCGAAATTTCCATATATGATTTGGTAACTGATTCACCCTCTTTTAAATACGAAACTGGACAAATGTATGAATATGTTATTTCCATATCGTGTAAAAGGGCTCTGCCACCTGTGATACGGCGAACAACATCGATATTTTCTTTCTTTAAAAAGTCATAATCCAAAAAACTATCTACCTGATTACGACCCAAAGAAATACATTTAGGTTTCCAGCCATAGAGTCTGAATGTTGGTTCTGTCTGTTGTTCAGATATAGCCTTATCAAGTAAGTCAGAATCCATTTGCATATTTTCTTTGCCAGTATAAGTTTTAAAAGGTATAAATTTCATAGCAAATCCTAATTATTTATCTTCAATATGCAAATATTTTGTAAGGATTAATTTCTTCAAAGCTTTTGAATATGGTGATTCTGGTTGAATATCAAGAACTTTATTCAAAGATACGATAGCACTTTCATACAGTCCAAGTTTCTTTTTAACTACGGCTGAATAATAATGTGCATCAATAAATTTTGGATCTAATTCTGTTGCTGTTTCTAGATTTGATAACGCTTCTTTTAGTTCGTCTTCTGTTGCATCTTCAAGACCTAAAATAGCTTGTGCTCTATTATAATACGCATCTATCATTTTTTTATCAAGTAAGATAGCTTTTCCATAATTTTCATAAGCTGCTCTATATTGCCCAAGATTATGGTATGCAATAGCTTTTGAAAAATACGAGAGTGCGTTGCTAGGATTTAGTTCAATAGCTTTATTTAAAGATTCCAAGGCATCTTCAAATTTGCCCTGATTTGTTAATTCAATACCTTCGTTTAAATAAAATTTATAATCTTGTTCTGTCATTTCTACGCTCTGTTTACGTTTGCAAGTGAATATTTGTTTTTATATTCTTCAAATTCTTTTTTGAACTCGTTGTCTTGTGATGATTTGATTTCGTTCAAGTATTCGTGAGTAGCAAAAGTAGAATCTTTTAATTGAATTATGCAAGCTGCAACATTTGAACAATGGTCAGAAACTCTTTCCATATTGTTTAACAAATCGTTTAGCATAAAGCCTAATTCAATTGTACATTTTCCTTCTTGTAATCTCTTGATGTGATTATCTTTGATTTCGCTGATAATAATATCAACAACTTGTTCAAGAGGTTCAATTCTTTTTGCCGACTCTAAATCGTCTTCGCAGAAAGCTTTCATTGTAAGTTCTGCAATTTCAGAAAGAGCGTTTGTTGCAACTTGAATTTCTGCTTTCGCTTCATCTGAGAACATTATTTGTTTTTCGTTCATTTCTTGTGCAATTTTTAAGATGTTGATACCATGATCGCCAATTCTTTCAAAATCACCGATACAATGCAATAATTTAGAAATTTCGTTACTATCTTCTTCTGAAATATCTTTACCAGAAAGTTTTACTAAGAAAGTTCCTAATTTGTCTTCATACATATCAATTCTAGGTTCTTTTCTTAGGATTTTATCCAATCTTCTTGGACTAAAATTGTTTATCATTTTTAAAGAACGGAAGAAGTTCTTTTTAGCCATAACTGCCATTGTATTTGACAAATGTTTACATTCATTAATTGCAAAAGCTGGAGTAAGTAATAATCTTTCGTCTAAGAATACTTCTTCTTCGTCTTCTTTTGCTTTAACAAGTTTAACTGCAAGTTTTTCGATTTGTTTAGTGAATGGGAATAATAATGTCATAGTCACAACGTTAAAAATAGTGTGAGCCAACGCAATTCCCACAGGGTTAATTATTTGATTAATAAATCTTGTATGTAAAATATAGTTTTCTAAAATAAAGTCACCAACATAAAATAGTGGTAAACAAATTATAACACCGATAATACTAATAGAAATGTGTGCCACAGCAACACGTTTAGCGTTTGTGTTTACACCGATACTAGAAATCAAGGCTGTTGCACAAGTACCAATGTTCATACCCATAATAGTTGGAACTGCCATACCGATTGAGATACTACCTGTTAGAGATAAGGCTTGTAAAATACCAACTGCAGCAGCTGAACTTTGGATAATACCTGTAAAAATTGTACCTACTGCAACGCCTAAAAGAGGATTTGTAAATGCAATTAAGAATTTTTGGAATTCAGGCATGTCAGCAAGTGGAGTCATTGATTGTGCCATCATAATCATACCAACCATAAGGATTGAAAATCCTACAAGGATTGAACCCAAGCTTTTTCTTTTATTGCTTTTAGCCATCATCATCATACATACACCAACAAGTGCGAACAATGGTGAAAAACTTTCAGGTTTTAATAATCTTAGTAATATGTTAGAACTTGCATCAATACCTGATAAAGATAAAATCCATGCTGTTAGGGTTGTACCAACGTGAGCACCCATAATAACACCGATTGTTTGACCAAGTTCCATAATACCAGAGTTTACTAAACCTACCAACATAACAGTAAGTGCTGATGACGATTGAATTGCAATCGTGATACCAGCACCTAAAGCTAAACTCTTATATGGATTAGATGTCATTTGTCGTAACATCTTTTCTAATTTACCACCGGCAACTTTTTCTAAGCCTGATGACATAACTCCCATACCATACAGGAAGAATGCTAAACCGCCACATAGTGTAAATATTGAGAATATATCCATTTTTAATTTCCTTTTCTTTTTTTTCTAATTCCGATTAAATTATAAATTAAAAAATATCAAAAGAAAATTAATTTGTAACCATTCTTAACTTCTTGAAATAGCAACCGCTCCAGAGCAGATTATTTCTTTAATTCCAATAGGTTTAAGTAGTTCAATTAGGGATTTGATATAGTTTTCATCACCAACAGCTTGAATAATATATTCTCTTTGAGAAATGTTTAAAATCTTTGCACCAAAGATTTCGATAAGTTTAATAACTTCTGCTCTATCTTCGTCTTTAACCTTGATTTTTACAAACATTAATTCGCTACAAATTGAGTTATCAGCTTTCATTTCTGTAATTTTGATAACTGGAATTAATCTATGTAATTGTTTTGTAATTTGTTCAATAACTTTTTCATCACCAGTCGTAACGATAGTGATTTTAGAATGTTCTTTATCTAATGTTGTTGAAGCCGTAATACTTTCAATACTATAACCTCTACCTGAAAAAAGGTTAGATACTCTTGAAACAACCCCTGCTTCATTTTTAGTTAATATCGATAAAATATGTCGCATAATCTAATTATCCTTTGTCTGAAAGTAATACATTATTAAGCCCTTTACCTGATAATACCCATGGATAAACCATTTCGAAAGGTTCAATGATGAAATCCATAAATACTGGACCGTCATATTCAAAGGCTTCTTTTAAAGCTGGAAGAATTTCTTCTTCTTTTTCAATTCTGATACCTTTAGCTCCGTAAGCTTCTGCAAGTTTTACGTAATCAGGTGAAGAAATTTTTGTTTGTGAATAGTGACCGTCATACAATTTTTCTTGCCATTGTCTTACCATTCCAAGGTAACCATTGTTCATAATTACAACTTTTACTGGCAATTTATAATCAACGCAAGTCATTAATTCTTGGATATTCATTTGTAATGAACCGTCACCAGCTATACAAATAACAGGTTTATCTTGACCTAGAGTTGCACCCATAGCAGCAGGAAAACCAAAGCCCATTGTACCTAGTCCTCCTGAAGTTACAAGTTTTCTTGGCTTATCAAAATTGAAAGCTTGAACTGTCCACATTTGGTGTTGTCCAACTTCTGTTGCTACAACTGGATCCATATCTTTTGTGTATTCATAAACTGCATCAAGCACAGTATGAGCATGTAATTTATCTGAACGAATTTCTGGAATTGCTCGTTTTGTTTTCCATTCGTTGATTACTTGAAACCACATTTTCTTAAATGTTTCGTTTGCTACGTATTCTTTTTCTTCAAGTTCTTTTAACATAGCTTGAAGAGTTAATTTTGCGTCCCCTACGATAGGAACATCTGCTTGAACCGTTTTTGAAATAGAACATGGGTCGATATCAATGTGAATAATTTTTGCATCTTGTGCAAATTTCTTCAAAGAACCTGTAATTCTATCGTTAAATCTTGTACCAATTGCAAGTAAAACATCGCAATCATTAACAGCAAAATTTGCCCAATAATTACCGTGCATACCAAGCATACCAAGAGATAGAGAATCTTTTGTTGGAAACGTGCCAACACCCATAAGAGTATTCGCTACTGGAATTTCTAATCTTCTTGCAAGTTCTCTCAATTCTTCGCAAGCGTTAGCGGCAAGAACCCCTCCACCAGCAATAATTACTGGTCTTTTTGCTCTGCATAATAAATCTAGGGCTTGTGAAATTTGTTTTGTATTACCTTGGTAATTTGGTTTATAACCTTGTAAATTAATTGTTTCAGGATATTCAAATTCACTATTAGCTGTTAGAATATTTTTTGCTAAATCGATTAAAACAGGACCTTGTTTACCTGTTGTAGCGATGTGAAAAGCTTCTTTTATTACTTTTGGTAAATCTTTTATGTCTTTAACTAAATAATTATGTTTACAACAAGCACGAGTGATACCAACAATATCAGCCTCTTGGAATGCATCATTACCAATTAAATTAGCAGAAACTTGACCTGTAAATACAACAATTGGGTATCCATCAAGATAAGCATTTGCAATACCAGTAACTGTATTTGTTGCTCCAGGACCAGAAGTTACAATTGCAACTCCACATTTGCCTGAAACTCTAGCATAACCCTCTGCAGCATGTACGGCTGCTTGTTCGTGTCTTACTAAATAATGTTTTATATCTTTTTCGTGGTATAAAGCTTCGTAAATATCAAGTATTGCACCCCCAGGGTATCCAAAAACTGTATCTACACCTTCTTTTTTTAGGGATTCAATAAGTATTTGTGCTCCTGTTAGAGTATTTGTTTCACACGTTTCTTGTGTCATATCCATTCCTTCTTTAATCTAGTCAAAAGTAATCGTAGTATCTTAATTTATACAATAATTTTGTATAATAATCAAGAATTTTACGTTAAAATTATAAACTTTGTTATATTTGTAGTAGTTAAGATTTATAATTACAAATTATTCTTCTTCAAAAAGAATTTGTCCTGTTCTTGGCATTTCTGCTGTGTAAGCGTTTCTAACCTTGATATTGTTATTAACTCTATTTATATCACCTTTCAAATTATCTTTAATTTTTATTAAAGACTCCATTGTGTATTTTATTTCCACAATTGCTTTTGTTTCTAATTCCGAAATCTCTTGTTTATTTTCTTCCGGAACTGTCATTCCCATTCTTGCAAATTTTATTTGATTCATTAAATTGTCAAGTTGAGTAGCTTTTTGGATAGCAGAATCCATGTTTCCACTTGCGACAAGATTTTTAACCTCTTCGTTAAGGTTAAAAAGTTGAGTGTACATAACTTTTAATTGTTCAATAGGTTCTTGATTCATTGATTATCCCTCGTAAGTGGTTTCATCCTCGTCGTCTTCATCATCTTCGTCGTCGTATTCGTAATCCTCATCGTCATCTTCTTCATCGTTTGCGACGTAAGTATCACCACCAGCATTTGTTGTTTGCGTTGTTTCAGGTTTAACCATATTCATAGCTTGTTTCCAAGTTGCTCTTAAATCAACCAAAAATTTTAAAACCTCTTGTACAATAGTTTTATCTTTTTTCATATTTGCTTCAACAAGTCTATTGTAAAAATATTGATAAAGTGCGTTTAGTCTTACTGCAAAATCGCCACCTTGCTCAAAATCAAGCGTATTCATAAATTCTAAAAGAATACGTTCTGCTCCAACAAGATTGTTGTATGTTTCTTGGTGATTTTTTTCATCAAGAGCAATTAAAGCTTTATTTAAAAATTGTATAGCCCCGTCATAAAGTAATATCAACACTTTTTCTGGTGTTGCTGTTTCTACTTCTGTTCTTTGATATTGTTTTAAATATGGATTCATTTATACCTCTGCTATATTTTTTTGTTTACAAGTACACCTGATGATATTTTCAACTTATCTATTAATTTTATCAAGTCAGTTGTGTTAATTGTTTCAACGACTGTGTTTGTATTTTTGTTATACAATTCGATTATTTCAGAATTTCTGTTTAATCTGATTGCTAACTGGTCAGAAAATTTGGTGTAAAAATCTAAATCCTTTATGTTTGAATCAAGAGATTCTGTTTCAATGGTATAAGGTGCTTCAGCTTTTGTAGAAGCTTTAGATTTTTTTCTTTTACCTCTTTTCTTTAATTTAGTTTTTGTTTGGCTTTCATCCTTTTCTTTTTCTTCATCTAGAGTAACGGCTTTTTCGCTATCCATATTTGCAATTTGGTCGACGTTTTTTGTTCCAAGACCACTTCGAATACTTTGTTCTGTATTCATTGCCATTTGTGCAGATGTGTTGTCTTGTCCTAAACCAACTTGTCTTAAAGAAAATCCATCTAATGCCATTTTGTATTATCCATGTAAATATCTTGCACTAAACATGATTATAATATATAATGAAAAAAAATAGAATATATCGGAGAGTTGATTTTTTGAAAAAGAGTTTATTAGAAACATTCATGGAACATTTATTTGAGTTTCCGTTATGGGTAAAACAAGTTATTTACCTACGTTTGCGAGAGCATTTAAAAGGATTCTTGAGTGAGGAATTTTTAAATACAAGTATTGAGGATAGTTTCCATTTATATAGACCGAAATTGTCCTATATTGGTAAAACTGAGCTTTTAGAAAAAGAGGCTGGTTTGGATGCCAATTTGTACACTTTCTTGGGCATGGTTGAAGAAGGCTATGATATTATTACAATTGCTTTAAATAATTTCTGGACAATAGAAGAAGTTTCTAAATACTTTATTTTCTGTTGTGAACAAAATTATATCAAATCACCAGTTCCAAACCCTATTATGATTATGGCTGGTTATTTAGCGGGTAAATACCGTACTGGTGAATACTTTAAACGTATTGGTAAAATTAATATTGACCAATTGGAACATACAATTCGTATTCAAAAAGAATTGAGAGAAAAAGGCGAAAGACCTCAATTCGTTGAATTGATGATTGAATTTGGTTATATTACAGAGGCTGATTCAAAAGCATTATTGATTATTAAGGAACAAGCATCTAAGAGATTTATTTTAGATGTTGCACTTATTCCTGAGGGAATGTCTTTAGATGGAGAAAGTGCAGACAAATATATTGCAGAAGTAAATGAATTAAAACATGAAAATGCAAAATTAAAATCTCAATTGAACAAAATCTTATTATTCTTGAAGAAAAATGCAAAATAAGTATTATTATCCAATTAAACTTGTAGAACATGTAAGAGATGGGCTTGTTGAACAAGAACATTCTGGTTTTGTCGTGTTAAGTTTAGAGGGTGAAATAAAAGAATTTGGCGATACTATGGAGTATCCATTTTATCTTCGTTCTTGTGCAAAACCTCTTCAGGCAGCGTTATTAATAGATGAAAAATTGGATGAAACTTTAGGCTTAACTTCTGAAGAAATTGCGATTGGTTGTGCTTCTCATGCTGGCGAGGATTGTCACGTGCAAACTGCAAAAAGTTTTATGTACAAAGCCGATATTTGCGAAGGTTGGATAAGATGTGGTCTTCATACGCCTTTAGCAAAATCTATTACTTGTGATGAGCCAACTGTTTTTCATAATAATTGTTGTGGAAAACATATTTTGATGTTGGCTTTAGCAAAACATTTTGGTTTTGACGTGAATACTTATTATGAAAAAGACCATCCTTTGCAAAAGATGATTAAGAAAAAAGTTTACGAACTTTGTGAGTATGACGGCGATACTCCAGTTACTAAAGATGGTTGTGGTGTTCCTATTTTTTCAATGCCTTTAAAAAATATGTTGAAAGGATATTTGAATTTATTCTTAAACCCTGCTTATTTAAAAATAAAAAATGCTTTCTTAAATAATCCATATATCATTGGTGGTGAAGATAGATTAGATACAAAAGTTATGCAAGGTTCAGCCGGTTGTATCGCAAAAGTTGGAGCTGAGGGCTTGTGTGTTGTTGTAAATACTCTATCAAATGAGGGTTTTATTGTTAATATTCTTGATTCTGATATGCCAACAAGAGAATTTGTTGTTTTGAGTATAATGAACAAACTTGGCTGGGGTCATTTTGAACTTAATAAAGATATAAAAACTCTTCACGGAGATATTGTCGGTCAAAAAGAATTTATGATTGATGATTTATAATAAATTTAATCAACGAAATAGTGCGAAGCTTTTACAAAGCTTCGCACTATAATTTATTTTAAATTTCTATTTACTACTACATTTTTTCGGGAGCAGAAACTGCAAGAATATCTAGTGCTTGTTTTAGAACTGATTTTGTTGCATAAACAAGTGCTAATCTACCTTCCATAACTTTTCTATCGTCAACTAATACACGATTTTTTGTATAGAATGAGTGGAATTCTGCTGCAAGTTCTGATAAGTATCTACAAATTGTGTAAACACTTCTCGCTTGTGCAGATAAAGTAATTGTGTTTTTGAAATCTTCCAATTTTAAGATTAAAGATTTTGCATTTTCTACATCATCTTCAATTTCTTCTGCTTTAAAGTTTTTGAAGATATTATCCAATTCTTCTTGGCTCATTAAAGCTGGAGTTTTTTCGCCTGTTTCTGTGTCGATTTTTTCGTTTACAACGTTTCTCAAGATTGAGCAAGCTCTGGCATGAGCGTATTGAACGTAGAACACAGGGTTTTCGTCAGTTGATTTTTTAGCTAATTCAATATCAAAATCAAGAGTGTTATTAATATCTCTCATACACATCCAAAATCTTGTTGCATCAACACCAACTTCTTCGATTAAATCGCCTAGAGTAATCATATTTTTACGTTTACCCATTCTTGTTTGTTCACCATTGATAACAAGGTTAACAAGTTGACCTAAAAGGACTTCAAGTTTGTTTGGGTCATATCCAAGAGCTTCAATAGATGCTTTTACACGAGCAACGTAACCGTGATGGTCAGCACCCCAAATGTTGATTAATCTATCAAAGCCTCTATCTAATTTGTCCTTGTGATAAGCAATATCAGCTGTTAAATATGTATTTGAACCATCAGCTTTTTTGATAACTCTATCTTCGTCATCGCCGTATTCTGATGATTTGAACCAAATTGCACCATCTTTTTCGTAAAGTTTTCTGCTTTCTTCAAGTTTTTTGTAAGACGCTTCAACTTTACCAGTATTGTGCAAATCTAGTTCTGAATAGAATTTGTCGAAATGTACTCTGAAATTGTCTAATAAATCTCTTTGTTGTTTTTCCATTTCTTTTTTTGCGTAATCAGAAAGAACTTTTATATCTTCTGTGTATTCGTGTTCTGATAAGAATTTTTTAGCAACAGGAATTAGATATTCCCCTGGATAGAAGTTTTTTCTTTCAACTTCATCAGTTGGGAAATCAACATTTTCGCCTTTTTCTTGTTTAAGTCTGATTAATAAAGAGTTGCCAAGTTTTTGAATTTGGCTACCAGCATCGTTGATATAAAATTCTTGGTAAACATCGTGACCATAGAATTTTAAAAGATTTGCTAATGCACTTCCCATAGCAGCCCAACGACCGTGACCAATGTGGAATGGTCCTGTAGGGTTTGCTGAAATATATTCAAGATTTATGTATTCTTTTTCAATATTTTCAGGTTTACCATAGTTTTCGCCTTTTTGCAGAATTTCTTCTACTGTATCGGCAAGCATTTTTTTGCCTGCTTTAAAATTCATAAAACCACCGATTAGAGTTACTTCATAACCATTTTTAGAAAGTTGTTTTTCTATATTTTGAGCAATAACTGGTGGAGCTGTTTTTAAATCTCTAGCTAATGGTGATACGTTAATTGCAAAATCACCAAAATCAGGATTTTTAGGTTTTTCAACATGTAAGTTGAAAGTTGTTATTTCTGGGTATGCTTTTTTCAAAGCTTCTTTTGTTTCGTTTTCAAAAAATTGTTTGTACATAAATTTATTCTCCGTTTTTATAAATTTATTATAAATCAAACAAACACTTTTCAAAAATTACTTTTTGTAGCTTATTTTAGAAGTTTAAGTTCTAACAATTGACCTGCAAGAGAGAAGGTTGCCGAATATGCGTTACCGTCAATATTAACCTCTGAATATAAAACCTTATTGACTGCTGCGTCTGCTGCTGTTTCTGCAATTGTTAACATTGTTATTTCTGCTGCTTTTTTACCAATGCTGGAGCCTTTGAAAGCAGCTGATGTAAAGAAGTT
>DBIX01000083.1 GCA_002297005.1 Cyanobacteria bacterium UBA791
TTTAATAAAATTTGATTAATAAATATATTTAATCTAAAATAAATTTATGGAAGTAACAGAAAAAACAAACAAAATCACCATTTTAGATAAATATCTCCTAAAACAAATTATTGGAGTGTTTATCATGGGTGTTTGTATCTTTACTTCTATCATTTTTGCATCAGATACATTTATTACCTTAATCAAACAAATTTCTGAATTTGGTATTCCATTTAATATTGCATTAACAATGATTATTTTGAACTTACCATCAGTATTTGTTATGACAATTCCAATGGGTATCTTACTTTCAACAGTAATGACCTTGAATAAATTATCTTTAGCATCAGAAATTACAGTAATGCGTTCTTGCGGTATTGGTTTAAACAGAATTGCAAAACCTATTTTTATTTTCGCAATCGTAATGGCATTACTAAGCTTTTTTATTAACGAAACTGTAGTTCCTGCAACAACAAAAGCTTCAAAAGATTTGGCTATTTGGGCATTAGGTCAAAAGAATATTCCTAACGGAAAACAAAATTTCACCTTCAAAGAACTTAGCCCTGATATGGGTATCAAAAGATTGTTCTACGTAGGTTTTGCAGAAGATAGAGTTTTGTATAATATCACAGTTTTAGATTTGTCAAAAGATGATACATTACAAGTTTTACAAGCAAGAACAGGTGCAACTTCACCTGAGGGCTGGAACTTTAATAAAGGTGCTATTTACACAATTACAGACAACAATAACGAGGTTTTAAATACAACCTTCTTTGAAAACTCAGTTGCACAGTTTGGTGTTGACTTGACGAAAGAAATGAATAAGAACGTTGGACAAGAACAAAATTTTATTCAATTAGTAAAATATTTGGCTACAACAGATATTCAAGATCAAGATTTAAAACGAAGTTTAACTATTCAATTATTTGAAAAAATAGCCATGCCAGTAACGACTTTAGTATTTGTATTAATCGGTGTACCATTAGCAATTACACCACCTAGAGTTCGTTATAACAGAGGTTTCTTGTTTAGTATTATGATTTTATTCTTGTACTATGTACTAAGAGCACTTGCTGTATCATTTGCAGAATCAGGAACAATCTCAGGATTTTTAGGTGCTTGGCTACCAAACTTTATACTTACAGTTTTAGGTATTTGGTTGTATTACAAAAAAGTTTATACAATCAACTAACAAAACAAAAAAGACAATACGAAAGTATTGCCTCAAAAAAAGTTTAAGGGAAATTAGTTTATTAAATATTTGGGAAATTAAAAATCTTTTTACATATGCATTTCGAATTTACGAGCAACTTTTGGTTCAGATGCATTTAAAATGCTTGAAGTCATAATGCTTTCGTGTTCAATGCTTTGAATTTGTTTTGATACTTTACCGCTGAATACATCGTCGTTAGTAGCAAAGTATGTTTGAATTGCGTTTAAGTTATTTGCTGCTGCAGCTTTAACTGATGCAGAAATTTTTTCTAATGTTGTTTCAGGAACACGTACATTCAAACCAAAAGGTTTATAAGAAGTTAAACCTTTGTTTTTGAATAAATCGTTATTGAAAATATTGTTTGTTGTTGTTGCCATTTTAAATATTTCCTTTTCCCTTACAAATTATATATCGGCACATCCACATGATATATTTAATGATTTGAGGCAAAATTCATAAAAAGTTTACATTTATTTACACAAAAAATCAAGAGGTCTATTTCTTCTTGAAAACGTAAGCTGTAAAACTATCGTATAGCAAGCCTTTTGGGGAATATTCATTTTTTATATAATCACAAATTTCAAAACCATAATCATTACACATACTCTTAAAGTAGTAGTCTGAGGTAGAAAAATTGTGCATAATTATATAATCAGGCTTGTTGTTATTCAAAGCCTTAATCAATCTATCCTCACCAAAAGTTTCAACATAAAGTGGCAAATATGAGTTGTAATAATCATTACTTACACGGTTTGTAAGATAATTAAAGAATAAACCCTCTGGTAAAATCAAAATTTTATCTGTTGTTTTTGTATTTTCATTTATAAATCTAATAATATTATTTGAAGTATCTTTATATTCTGATGTAACATAAATCTTTCCCATATTTGTTTTTACTGGAGCAGAAAGAGTTTTTCTTGTTGGTAAGTTACATGCAAAAAATGCTAAAGCTAAAACTGTTAAATATACTGCTACATACTTTTGAAATTCTTTTTTTATAAAACAAATTACTGCAATTAAAAGAATTGGAATAAAAAATACACCATAAGAATTTAAAGCAGTTGCCCAAAAGACTTTTAACGAAACTAAAATTGCAGAAATTGAAAGAACTTTTACCTCTTCCTTTTGCTTACGTAAAAAGATGCACATTAGAATTAACAAAACTAATGGTAAAAATATAAAAGTTTCTAAAGAAGCTAACTTAAATGTAAAAAATACAGACAAAGCAAATAAAATATAAGCTTTAACCTTGCTTTTATCTAAAAAATAATTTCCGTTATAAAGCAAAGCTATTGGAAAAATTGTCATTAAAAAGTTTCTAGCTAACAAACCCAAAGTCTGTTTTTGAAAGGTTAAACCAGAGATTGAATAAAAGTAATTTAAAGTATCTGTTTTTGACATTAAATAAATATCTTTAAAATTACGTATTAAATCATGACAATTTACACCTTGACAATATAAAAATCCAAACATTACGATAGGTGCAATCATCAATGTTACAAATGAAACTATAATCTGTTTTAAAGACAATTTGTTTTTAAAAGCTACATAAATAAATATCAAACAATACGGAATAAACTCATATTTGTTTGATATAGCAAGCCCTGCAAAAAAAGTACTCAAATATAATAATATTGAATTATTTTTGCGGACAAATAATATCAATAAATAAATTGAAGCTAGGCAAAAAGCCATGCCATAAGTCATTCCAAAAGAATATGGAAAAATATAATTAAAAATATGGAAAGAAAAACATCCCATAACTATCGTTACCGCCGTAATTGAAAATGATAAGAATTTATTAAAAAATTCTTTTGAAAGTAAATATACTAAACTTATAATTGCAGTTGCAGTAAAAATGCCTGAAATATATAAAACATTTAAATTTATACCAAAGATTTTAAACAAAAACGCATTATATAAATACGAAAAAGGTCCATAAATGTTGAACAAATCCTTGTATAAAATAGAACCTTCTAAAATTCTTTTTGGATAGTAAACCTCTCTACCTGAATCAATTATTAAACTACCTTGATGTGCATAAGTTAGCCCAAAAACCAATAGAGATACCAAAACTAAAGATATTATGTATTTATATTTTAAACAAAAATTCTTCATATATTAATAGAATTTAACAAAAAGAATTTAAAAAGGCAATTTTTTAAAAGAAAAATACTTTATAAAAGAGTGTAGTTTAGGAGTAAGGTTAAATGCAAGATTTAAGTTATTTGGCAACTGGTGGTGTTCTTAATTTTGACCCAAATGCATACTTAAATTCACCTGTAATCGGTAACACAAATCCATACAGCCAAATTGGTTTGTTACCACAAGGTACAAAATTGCAAAACCAACCTACTAAAGACGGTTTTGTTTCTAAAAATAAAGAAACAATCAAAAAAGTTGCAGCTGGTGTTATTTTAGCTGGCTTAACAGCTTTCGGTATCTATAAATGCAAAAACGGTGCTTCAAAAATTGCTGAAACTTTATCTAAAAAAGGTGAAATAGTAACAAAAACAGCAACAGAAACTATTGAAGCAAGTAAAAGTTTTTTAGGCAAATACGTAGATAAAGTAACAAATTTTTTCAAAAAATAACAAATTTAACCAAATAACTAAACCAAAAACCAATCTTAGAGGTATTATTTATAATACCTCTTTTATTTTGCAAAAAAATGACTTCCATAAAGGAAGCCATCTTTTATTACTTGATATTTTCTGCACTAGAATGAGAAACTGGTCTTGTTGAACGATCTTCTTTTGGTCGACCAGATTCATACAAACTTTTAATCTTAGTAGTTGTTTTATATAAAGAACTTTCTTTGTCAGAATGCATTGTACTGCTTGAACCAAAAATGCTTCCATCTCTATCTGTATCACGACGATGAACAGCATCAAAGCTTCCAACTGTTGCCAACGCATCAAGAGCGATAGTTACACCGTCACCTCTTCCAGTTGCAAGGTCATTTGAAATACCCGCAACACCTGACAAGCCATTAAATACATCGCTCGCTTTACTGTTTTTAATACCGACAGCATTTGACATTGCTGATAAGCCATCTGAAAGAGCTGCTCCAACATCGCCTTTCATCATATCTTTAGTTGCCTTAGAAGCGTCCTTAACTGTATCTCCAACAGAAATTGCCGTATTCAAAATACCTTTATGTTGACTTGCAAAACTTGAAATAGCTTGAACTTGAGCATTACTTTGCATTGGTAAAGCCCCAACACCCTTAATCATAGCAGCAGAAGATGTTATAGTTTTACCTACTGCAGATATAGCTCCAGTTACATCACCTTTTGCAACATTTATTGCAACATCAGAAACATTTGCAGCAGTACTTAAAACTTTTGAAGTAGTAGAAATAGTACTACCAGTTGTTTTTAATACAGTACCGACTTGTGTAACTGTTGCACCAATACCTGTTACTGAGCCACCAGTTGCAGTAGTAGTTACACCACCAGCAGTAGTTGTACCACCAGCAGCCTCAACTGGTACACCAGCACCAAATACAGGAATTAATGGAATACCAATTGCTGTTAAGGTTGCACCAATACCTGTTAAGATACCACCAGCAGCGGTTGTAGTTGCACCAGCAGCAGTTGTAGTTGCACCAGCAGCTTGTACACCGACACCAGCAGCATTAAGAACAGTACCAGTAACATCTAAAGCCTGTGCTACTGTCGCCACTTGTTTTGTAGCACCTGAAAATTGCGTCAACAAGCTATCATCAGCTTGAGCTTGTTGTTGATCATTTTGAGCTTGCATTTGTTCAGCTTGAAGTTGTTGTTGTGCTGCAGCGGATTCGGCTTTCATACTTTCTGCAACAGCATTTGATTGTGCAAGTTCAGCCTGAATTTTTTGTTCGTTGCTTTGAATTTTTAAAATCTTATCATTTACAGCTGTTAACGTACTATCAACTTGAGTATTACCTTTAGATTCAATATCTTGAATTTCAGCACCAGTTTTTAGTGACAAGGCACTATGCATGCCTGAACCAGTACCATCATTGCCTTGTAATGCATCAATTTCAGACGCTAGAGCTTGGCTATCCGCTATCGTACTTTGAACCTTTGATTGCGAATTACTTAATTTTGCATTACTTTGCTCTGCTCTCGCATTTGCCTTTGTTCCAGTCTGTTCAACCTTGGCTTGTGAAGTTTGTGCCTTTTGTCTTTTATTCTTTGACTTAGCACTAACACCTTGTGCACCAGCTTGTGCAGACTTCAAATCCATACCTGAAGCTTGTTGTTGTTGCTGTTCAGCTCCAACCTTTTTAGACTCAGCATCTCCTTTCTTGCCTTCAGCATCTTTTACATTTGTTCTTGCTTTATCAAGTTTTCCGTTTGTTTCACCAATTTTTGATTTCGCTTGTTTACCAGAATTTTCTGCTTTATTAAGTTGTGACAAAATTTGTTTTTGATTATCTTCTCCACCAAAAACAGAGTTAATCTTTGAAATAGCATTCAACGCCAAGCCTGACATACCAGAAGATACTTTGCTCTTAGCTTCGCTTAAATCAATATCGCCTATATTTCCTATTGATGGAATATTTGCACTCATTTTTGCTCACCCTTTTTTAAAATCTAGAGACATTTTACATAATCATGTACGGCATAAAATTTTAAAACTTTAGAAATTTTTAGAAAATGTTAAGAAATTTTAACATAAAATTTCAAGCTATTACATGGTTTCAGCATGATTAAGATTCAAACAAGTTATTAATTTTGTTAGTAATATCTTGAGGGTCAATTTCATTAGTAACTTTATTAATATCTTGTGCTATTTGATACAATTTAGCTGCCTCAATTTTGTCACCAACAACAGTAATTGCACGTGCTAAATTAAAATGTGCTAATGCATAATTTGGATTACATTCGATTGATTTTTTGAACAAATCAATTGCTTGTTGAACACGACCTAAGTCATCTAAATAAATAACACCTAAGTTATTGTATGCAATATCATAATTTGGGTCATTTTCAATTGCTAATTCATATTCTTTAATAGCTTCATCAGTATCGCCTTTACCCCAATGCAAGAAACCTAAGTTACAATGGATTTTAGCATTTGTAGGGTCTAAGTCTAAAGCACTTCTATATACTGTTAAAGCGTTTTCATAATCTTCTTTGTCATAGAATGCTGAACCTAAGTTTACATAAATATCAATATCTTCAGGCGTTAATAAATATGCACTTTGATAAGCACTAATTGCAGCATCCAAATCTTTTTTGTTTTCTTGGTATACAAAACCTAAAGTTTGAGTAATTACAGAAGTCCAAACTCTATTTGGATTTAATGTAATTGCAGATTGATAATGAGAAATAGCCTCTTTAATTTCACCTTTAACATAATACAAGTTTGCCAAGTTTGAATGAAATTCTGGCATTGTAGGTAAAATTGTGATTAATTTTTGATAAGTTTCAATAGCACTATCATAATCGCCTTGTTCTTCATAAGCTTGGCATAAATGACGATATGCTGGGATATTTAAACTATCAATCCAAATTGCCATCTTATATTCTGTAATAGCATTATCATATTGACCAATTGTTCTATAAATATCACCTAAAAGACAGTACAATGGAGTAAACCCAGGAGCTTTTTCAATAGCATCAATATAAATATCAATAGCTTTTTCTAATCCTCTTGTTTGAACCATGTAATAACCTTTAATTAAAACAGGTAAAAATTTAAGATATGATAATGATTTAAATAAATTTTTAATAGCAAAATTATCAAACGGTAATGTTATAAATGCTAACAAACCTTCCCATTTTGAAGCCCACCATCTTGCTGGATTTCTATGTGCAGACAATTTATAAATATTATGTAATAAACAATGTGCAGAAGAACTTGTCCAAGGTGAAACCTTAACTGCTTTTTTAGCGTTAAATACAGCCTCTAGAAATCTTGCTTTTTTTGTATAAGTTTCTGCCAAAAGATAATAAGCTTTTCCTAATTTAGCATCTTTGGAAATTGCAGTATTTAAGTAATTAATAGCTTTATCTAAATCACCTTTAAAGAATTGAGCTTGACCAATTTTAAAATAGATTTCAGCAGAATCCATATAAGTTTCTAAAGCACGTTGATATTCAGTAATAGCTTCATCAATATATTGATAAGTATTAGAAATATCTAAATGCCATTCAAGATATAAATCGCCAAGTTTAATATGTAAATCTGGATTAGTAGGATCTTTTTCTAGCAAAAGTTGACAACGCTCAATTTCTTGTTGAACCTTGCTCTTCTTACTTTTATCATTAAATTGTCTATCTAAATTTTCTATATCTTTTTGCTTCATAAACTAATCTTGTTTTCTATTAAGAATGCCCTCTATTTTAAAACAAATTTTAATAATTTTGTCTTTATCTTCATCCCTAATTTTAGTAAACTTAACACCATATTGAAGAGGTGGAAGATTTGTTTTAGGAACAAGAACACCTTGTGCAATTATTATATCATCAAACAAGTTAATTTTAAAGGTAATTGTTTTATCATAAGGTAATTCTTCTTTTGACTCAATTTTAAGTCCGCCACCACCAATATCAATAGTTTCAGCCTCAACTGTAAATCTTTCAAATTCACATTGTAACTGAGTTGCGAATTCAACCATTTTTTCACGAGAGGCATTACTGTCTTCTTTTACAAGCTCGTCATACTCACAGTCAACAATTGTTTCCATCGGAACACGAGTGTATACACGACGTTGCATAATTTGTGCAGAATCTTCGTTATATTCTAATGTAAACTCATCATTTTCTGGAGAAGTTAAAACTAAAGCAGTATAAAGCAGTACTCCAGCTCTTGTAAACACTTTTGTTTTTACCTCTTCACCCTCTTGTAAAATATCAAGATGTTTATCCCAGTCTTGAGGTTGAGTTAACAAAATTCTATCAGGATAAACCACCCTTATATAACAAGAAATAGCTTTTTCTCCATAAGGAGTATCAAACAAAATATTCAACTGTTGATTTGGTTGTAAATTCGTCATGAGTTTATTCTAATTAATATACGTAAAAAAAGCAACTTTTTATAGTATAATTTACGTATGGAAATAAACAATCTTAAAAATAGAATAAATAAAAATAAGGAGTGCCTTTGACATAGCAAAGCTTTCAAAGGATTTACAAGAAATTGAAGAAAAACTTCAAAGCCCAGAATGTTGGTCAAATCAAACATTAGCAAATGAACTAGGACAAAACTCAAGAGAAATAAAAGATACATTAGAAAAATTTTCAAACTGGGAAACAATAATTTCTGACGCAGAAATTGCAGAAGAATTAAAAGACGAAGATTTAATAAAAGAATCAGAAGAGAAAATTGAACAACTTGAAAAAGAGTTAGATAGCTTTGAAATAAAAATGATGCTAAGTGGCGAATACGATACCGCAAACGCCATTTTAACAGTAAATGCAGGTGCTGGCGGTACTGATGCTCAAGACTGGGCAAGCATGTTGCTTAGAATGTATACTCGCTGGGGCGAATCAAAAGGCTATAAAGTTGATTTAATGGAGAAATCTGACGGCGAAGAAGCCGGCATAAAGTCTGCAACAATAAAATTAACAGGTAAATATGCTTATGGCTACGCAAAAGCTGAAAAAGGTGTTCATAGACTTGTTAGACTTTCACCTTTCAACTCAAGTAATAAAAGACAAACAAGCTTTGCCTCAGTAGAAGTCAGCCCAATTATTCCTGATTTTGAAAAGAAAATTGTTATTCCGCCAGAAGATATTGAAGTTGATACAATGCGTTCCGGTGGTGCTGGCGGACAAAATGTTAATAAGGTTGAAACAGCTGTAAGAATTGTACACAAACCAACCGGTATAGTTGTAAGATGTCAACAAGAACGTTCACAACTCCAAAACAAAGAAAATGCTATGCAAATTCTTGCATCAAAGCTTTTGGAAATAAAACAACAAGAACATGAAAAGAAACTTGCCGAACTAAAAGGCGAAAATTTTGACATCAACTTTGGTTCTCAAATCCGCTCATACGTGTTCCATCCATACAAAATGGTAAAAGACCATAGAACAGGCTACGAAACAAGTGATGTTGACGGCACAATGAATGGCAACCTTGACGGATTTATTGAAGCGTTTTTAAAACAGTAAAAAAAAATATTGCGACCATATTTTATTGAATAATTTTCACTTAATGAAACATCGTCAAAGACAAATTCTGTTTGAACGTAGACTGTAGGTCGGCTTTACAAAGCCGACATTTAGCCTGCAAAGCAGGCAAAAAAAAACTCTCTTTCGAGAGGCTACTTCTTTCTATATGTCCTAATCTTTATTTAGTGTTATGTGTTATATATTTAGGAGTTTATATGAGAGTAAATGTATTAGTGTTTAAATAACACTTTTAAAATCCACATCTATATATTACAAATAAAAAAGTTTTAAGTCAATCTTTTTGTTTGTTAAAAATTAAGGGTTTCCGAGAAAATGGCTAATAGTGTCAAAAACACACTTTACAAAAATTCATAAACAACCTTTTTATAAAAAATTTGATTATTTTAGTAAACTTTTTATTAAAATTTTTCCTATTTTTTGAAATTGTGATATAACCATAGTAACGATTTACTTATTATTTTATAAAGGGGAATTTTATGAACAAATACGTTGAAAGAGTTTTAGAACAAACTAAAAAGAAAAATCCTAATGAACCAGAATACCTTCAAGCTGTTGAAGAAGTTCTTATGTCAATTGAACCAGTTGTTGAAAAACATCCTGAATTTGAACAACTAGGGATTTTAGAAAGAATGGTTGAACCTGAAAGAATTATTACCTTCCGTGTTTCTTGGGTTGACGACAAAGGTCAAGTACAAGTTAACAGAGCCTTCCGTGTTCAATACAGTTCTTTAATTGGTCCTTACAAAGGTGGCTTAAGACTTCACCCTACAGTTAACCAAAGTATTATGAAATTTTTAGGTTTTGAACAAATTTTCAAAAACGCTTTAACAGGTCTACCAATCGGTGGTGGCAAAGGTGGTTCTGATTTTGACCCTAAAGGCAAATCAGATAGAGAAATTATGGCATTCTGCCAAGCCTTTATGACAGAATTACAAAGACATATCGGTCAAGATGTTGACGTTCCAGCAGGTGACATCGGAACAGGTGCAAGAGAAATCGGTTATATGTTCGGTCAATTCAAACGCATTAGAAATGCTTACGAGGGCGGAGTTCTAACAGGTAAAGGGCTTTCTTACGGTGGTTCTTTAGCAAGAACAGAGGCTACTGGTTTTGGTCTTTCATACTTTATGCGTGAAATGTTAAAAGCTAATAATAACCAATCATTTAACGGTAAAACTGTTACTATTTCAGGTTCAGGTAATGTTGCAATTTATGCTTGCCAAAAAGTTACTGAGCTTGGCGGTAAAGTTGTTGCGATGAGTGATTCAAACGGTTGTATCTATGATGAAAACGGTATCGATTTAGATTTAGTAAAAGAAATCAAAGAAGTTAAACGTGGAAGAATCAAAGATTATTTAGAAAAACACTCAAACGCAAAATACATGGAAAGAACAAGCGAAGATTCACCAATTTGGACAATCAAAACAGACATCGCTCTACCATGTGCTACACAAAACGAAGTTACACTAAATTCTGCTAAAAAGCTTGTAGAAAACGGCGTTATCGCAGTAGGTGAGGGTGCTAATATGCCTTGTACAAAAGAAGCAACTGAATATTTCTTAGAAAAAGGTGTTCTTGTTGGACCTGCAAAAGCAGCTAACGCTGGTGGTGTTGCAACTTCAGCTATCGAAATGAGCCAAAACTCAATGAGATACTACTACACATTTGAAGAAGTTGATAAAAAATTAGACGGTATTATGACAAATATCTTCAAATCATGTAAAGACGCAGCTGAAGAATACGGCTTTGGCAACAACTACGTTGCGGGTGCAAATATTGCAGCATTCGCTAAACTTTCAGAAGCAATGAAAGCTCAAGGCGTTGTGTAGAATTTGAAAAACAAAAAACAACAGAGAGGCGAAGCCGTAGGCTTCGCCTCTCTATTTTTTTAAACTATTTTGACGGCTTTGTAAAGCCGACCTGCAAACGGTCTGTTTTGTTGGGGTAGAAACCCCAACCTACAAAATTTAAAAATTCATGTCATTGCGAACGAAGTGAAGCAATCCAAGAAAAATTTATTTTAGATTGCTTCGTCGTAAACTCCTCGCAATGACAACATCTTGTTAAACTGTTTAGAATTCAGAACAACAAATAATAATTAATTACTCACAAATAAATTACGCAACAAGAGATAAATGTTTACGACCAGCCTCGTGTTCTTTTTGAGCATCAGCTTTTACTTGTTTTCTTGTTTTTAAACCATATTTAATCAAAGCTTCATTAGCCTCTTTTTTAGAAATTTTCAATTTTGAAGTATCAAGCTTAATTTCGCCATTTGATTCATTTTCAATAGTTTTTGCAATTACAACCGGATAAGCTTTAAAGTTTTTCATTGCTTTTTTATTATTAATTTTATCAATAACACCATCCATGTATTTTTGCATGTTTTCTTTAACTTCAGGATGTGCTTTTATCCATTCAGGGAATGGAGTATTCCTACGTAAAGAATTTGCACCACGAGATGCATAGATATAATTTGAAATATCATTTGCCCCAGCTTTAGAACCATCTTTAGGGTGTCTACATTTTACATGCTCAATCGAACCAACTGATGATTCTACTAATGCCAATCCTAATTGCCAAGAATTCTTTTCAACTCTTGTTCTCGGATCTTTCTGAGTAAATTTAACAATAAAAGAACTTACTGTATCGTGTGCTCTTGGTAAACCCTCAGCAATATTTTTCAACTCCTCAGCTTTATCTTGCTCTTTCATATCCTTCGTAACATTGCCCAATTTTTCCATAAATCTTCTTCTACGGAAGATGTAGTTTTCGTTTTGTTTATCAATAATGTCTTTTGATTCAAATAAAAGATTTAAAACTTTTTCAGAATCTTTTTCATCTTTAATTTTGACGTCAGTCATTTTATTAAGAACATCAAATTCGATATTCTTAATTTTTTCTAAATGCTCACCTCTAACTAAGTTTAAATTTTGTCTAAGAGTTTTGTCAGGATATTTTTTGCTCAATTTTTCTAATATACCAAAAACCTCTTTATTAACTGGTTGCATTCTGTTTTCAAATGGTTTTAACAATGCGATAGCATCAGAACTTTTACCAGATAAATTTTCTTTATTTAGGTGAGAAATTTCCTTACCATTAATCATAGGGACACCAGTATAAGGACAAGGAACGCCACCTAACTCTCTAATTGCTCTACCATCTTTTGTATCATCAACCGAAGTAAAAGAAATATTTGATGCAGAACGAACGAAAGTATCTGATTGCAAACCATTCATCCTAATAGGATTTGATTGGTATGCAACAGCCTTTGTTTGAACCAAATTCGGCATGTACATATTTATAGGATTGAGCATACTATTTATAGTATCCTCAATCCTAATTATTGCTAAAATATCATAAATTATTTACATTAATTTACAAGTAAATATTATTTTTCAAATTCAGCTTTATTTAATTTTTTATTCAAATCTGGCATACCGTCGCTACGTAATGCATAATATTCACCATTAATTAAGTATGCTTTTGTGCCTGATTCTGAAATCTTTTGTTTTCCAGAATAGTAAACATCGTCTACTACTCCAGTAACATTTGCACCATCTCTAAAGTTTGCAGTTACTTTTGCATTAACCATTGCATCAGTTCTTGCATTAAAATCTTCAAAGCCTTTGCCATTTAAGAAGTCATCAAATGCAGTACTTGATGTTGACATTGATGTTTTAAACTCAGAAAAAACTTTTCTTGCATCAGCTAATTTATCTTTTTTATCTTCAACAACTTCTTTTTTAACTGCATATTCATCAGCATCTTTAGATGCTTTCAAATCAGCTTCTGCTTCTTCTAGTTCAATTTCAGCCTTGATTGTTTTTGCTTCAGCTTGATTTGCTTTTTGACTATTTGCTAAAGCATTCAAATCAACAGACAATTCTTCTTCGTCTTCAACCTCGTATTGAACGGCTGGTTGACTCATTTTTGGAGCAGATTCAGCTTTTTGAACTTCAACTTCTTTAGCTTTTTCTTCTGTGCCTGTTTTTTCAAGAGTTCTAAAGTATTTATTTACTTCATCAGCAGTAAATGCTTTGTCGTCTTTTGGTACAAGATTACCGTCTTCATCTTTTTTAGCACGATAGTATTTACCGTCTTTTTCAACAATACCGTAATCTTCTAATGAATCTGCTTTTTTACCAAGATTTGAACCAACTCTATATTCAACACCTTGTGGTAAAACTATTTCAGATTTATCTTTACCAACTTTTTTATCAGTCTTATCTTCTGCTTTTGCTGGAGCTGAAGTAGTATCAATTTGTTTGTCTAAATCTACCATTGGATTTAAGATTTGATTTGGAACATCTAAATCACTTAATTTTGTATTTAAGATTTCAAAATTTGCCTCATCATGAGTAGCATCAGTACCTAAAGCTTTTGCAATTTCTTGCATTTGAGCTACTGTGTATTTACGACTATCACCAGCTTTCATACCTGTATAATCTTTAGAAGTACCATCTAATGCAGTACCTTCAGCTACTGTACCATTTTCAATATCCGCATTTACTACAGCTTCACTCAATTTTTTCAATTGTTCAGGTTTTAAGTTTTCTAAATCAATACCTTTATCAACTAAACCTTTTTGTTGTAAACCTTTTAATTGATTTACTGTTGCTTCAACTAGTGTATCATTATTTTTGTCTTTTGATAAAGTAACATCTAGAGTTTCAGTTTTTGCAACCTCTTCAATTTGTTTATTCAAAGCATCAATGTCACCCATTGTAACTTCATAATCAGCATCAGTTGCTTTTAATTCTTCTTCTTTACCTTGAGCAATAGCAGTTAATTCTTTAACTGCAGTATCTCCCAATTCAACCTCTTTCGTTGTTTTATCAACTTTTGATTCTAAAGCTTTGTATTCAGCTTCGGCTTTTTTAAATTCAGCCATATCTTTATCAAATTGTTTTTGGTCAATGCCTAAAGATTTTCCTTCATCATCTTTAATTTCATATTTAACATCTCCAGCATCGGGAGCTTTCATGCCCTTGAATGGATGATTTTGCAATTCTACAATAGCATCTGATAAAGAAATTTTCTTATCACCCAAGTCTACTTGAGCTTTTGCAACTTTATCATTTTCCATATTTAAAGCATTTTGAACAGCTTGTTTTTGTTGATTAATCGATTCTAATTTTTTTTGTTTTTGCTGTAAAAGTACGCTTAAATTGTTTTTATTACCATTTACTCCATTTACCATAACAACGATACCTTTCTATACAATACTAACTATGTTTGTATTATCGGACGAAAAATAAATAACTTTAGGAATAAAAACACTTACACATACCAAAAGCATGATAAAATCAAGCTATTAGCCTATTTTAGAGGCAAAAATCAAGTTTACAATTGTTAATATAAAATTTAATAATAATTATACTAAATATAAAACTACTATATTGCATAAAGCGTGTTTTCTTGGATTGCTTCACTTTGTTCC
>DBIX01000075.1 GCA_002297005.1 Cyanobacteria bacterium UBA791
ATAATATATATATAGTAATTCTGATTATTGGGGAGAAATTATGGAGAATAATGAAGGTTCAACACCTACAATGAATACAACTGTAGAACAAAATTATGATGCAAGTAACATCCGTGTTCTAGAGGGTTTAGAAGCAGTTAGAATGCGTCCTGGGATGTATATCGGTTCAACATCTCAAAGAGGTTTACACCATTGTATTTACGAAATCGTGGACAACTCTATTGACGAATCTCTAGCTGGATATTGTACAGAAATTAGAGTAAAAATTAATACAGATAATTCTATTACTGTTGAAGATAACGGTCGTGGTATTCCTGTTGACATCAAACCTGATTCTGGTAAATCAGCGTTAGAAATCGTACACACAGTACTTCACGCAGGTGGTAAATTCGGTGATGGTGGTTATAAAGTATCAGGCGGTCTTCACGGCGTAGGTGCATCAGTTGTAAACGCATTATCTGAAAAAATGGTTGTTGAAGTTTCAAGAAACGGCTGGGTTCACAAACAAGAATACTTAAGAGGTGAACCAACTACTGCTGTTGAAAAAATTAAAGAAACTGATAAAACTGGTACAAAAACTAGATTTTGGCCAGACCCTGAAATCTTTACAGAAACAATTGTTGTAGATAAAGACGTTATCGCAAGTAGATTAAGAGAAATGGCATTTTTGAATAAAGGTTTAAAAATCGTTTTCATCGACGGCAAAACAAACGAAGAAGAAACTTTCCACTACGAGGGTGGGATTGCAGAATACGTTTTATTCTTAAACAAAAACAAAACTGTTATGTTTGAAGAACCTATTTACATCGACAAAATGGTTGATGGCTTGAGAGTTGAAGTTGCTATGCAATACACAGATGCATATAGCGAAAACATTTTATCTTTCGCAAACAACATCAACACACACAGCGGTGGTACTCACTTAACTGGTTTTAGAAACGGTATTACTCGTGTATTAAACGATTATGCACGTAAAAATAACATTTTAAAAGATTCTGAACAAAACCTAACAGGTGAAGACGTTAGAGAAGGTTTAACAGCTATTGTCAGCGTAAAAATCCCTAACCCTGAATTTGAGGGTCAAACAAAAGAAAAACTTGGTAGCCAAGAGGCTATGGGTGCTGTTCAAGATTCTATCAGAGATAAATTCCAAGAATGGTTAGAATTTAATCCAAAAATTGCTAAAACAATTATTGAAAAAACTCTTCAAGCTCAACGTGCTAGAGAAGCTGCAAGAAAAGCAAGAGAGTTAACAAGAAGAAAAACTGTTTTAGAAAACTCAACTCTTCCTGGTAAATTAGCAGACTGTTCTAACAGAGAACCTGAAAAATGCGAAATCTTCCTAGTCGAAGGTGATTCAGCTGGTGGTTCTGCTAAACAAGGTAGAAATAGAATGTTCCAAGCTATCTTACCTTTAAGAGGTAAAATCTTGAACGTAGAAAAAGCTCGTTTAGATAGAATTTATGGTAACAACGAAATTCAATCAATGGTTCAAGCTTTTGGTGTAACAATCAGCAGAAACCCAGATGAAGTAAGCTTAGAAAAATTAAGATACCACAAAATTATCATCATGACCGATGCCGATGTTGACGGTGCACACATCAGAACCTTGATGTTAACATTCTTCTTCAGATATTGTAGACCATTAATTGAAGAAGGTTATGTTTATATCGCTCAACCACCTCTATTCAAGATTACTCAAGGTAAAACAAGCGAATACTTATTCGATGATAAAGCTTTAGATAAAATGCTTAAAGAAAGAGGTATCAAAAACTTATCTTTAAGAGATAAAACTGGTTCAAAAGTAAAATCAGGCGACGAATTAGCGACATTACTTCATAACATGGCGGGTTACTATGGTGGTTGCAACAACCCTGTATTAGCTTTAATTCCGCAAGTTATGATTAGAGGCTTAATCCGTTCTGAAATTCAACCAGAGGATTTTGAAGATCAAGCTAAAATGAATACACATCTTGAATACTTGCAACACTATTTGAAAGACCACGCAGAAAATTATGGTATTTCAGATGCAAAAGATTATGTATTGAAATTAAATTATAATCCTGAAAATTCAAGATATACTCTAAGATTAAACATTAGTGATATTGATTATGTAAACATCACTCCAAGCGTTATTAAGAGTTCTGAATACAAAAAAGTTAAACATACTTATCCATTAATCAGAGATTTCTTAATAGAAGAAGAAAAATTGTTAATATTAGAAACAGATACAGAACAAATCGAAATCACATCACCAGACCAATTACAAAAAATCGTTGACGATAGAGGTCAAAAAGGTTTAACTATCCAACGTTTCAAAGGTCTTAGGTGAAATGATGCCAGAACAACTTTGGGAAACAACAATGAATCCGGCTTCAAGAACTTTATTAAAAGTAAACATTGAAGATGCTATGCTTTGTGACCAATTGTTCGACGTCTTAATGGGCGACAAAGTTGAACCTCGTAGAGATTTCATTGAATCTCACGCAGTATACGCAACTAATATTGATACATAGTGTTTATTTAAAAGAAAGAGGGACAAAAAAATGAAAAAAGAATTAATATTTCTTGGACCACCAGCATGTGGTAAAGGTACTCAAACAAGTAAATTATCAGAATACTTAAACTTTCCACATGTTGATACAGGTTCTTTATTAAGAGCTGCTGTTAAAAATAAAACTCCAGAAGGTGTTACAGCTGAAGGTTACATGTCAAAAGGTCAATTAGTACCAGTTGAAGTTGTTGCAGCTATCATCAAAAGAAGACTTGCAGAACCTGATTGTGCTAACGGATACGTTTTAGACGGTTTTCCAAGAAGCGTTGAACAAGCTGGCATGTTAGAAGAAATCAACAAAGAAATCGACAAAGAAGATGCTGAATTTAGAGCTGTTTACTTCGACATCGATACAGAATTGTTAATTGAAAGAATTGTTAACAGAAAATCTTGCCCAAAATGTGGTGAAATTTACAACATGAAATTCAAAGCTCCAAAAGATGGCGTTCATTGTGACAAATGTGGCGAAGAATTAACTCAAAGAAAAGACGATACAGAAGAAATCGCAAGAGCTAGATTTGACACTTATAACAAAGAAACTGCACCTTTAACAGCTTATTATGAATCAAAAGGCGTTCTTAGAAAAATCGATGCTAATGGTTCAATCGACGAAGTTTGGGAAAGATTACTTCACGCAGTTAATGACTAATTTTTAAATTATCAATAATAAAAGAGAGTTAGCGATAACTCTCTTTTTTGTTTTAAAACCTTTACAGATTTGCAAAAGGGTAAAAAGATATGGTATTCTAGTAAAAAAGGTAGGTTTTATTATGATTAAAAGAAAATCAAGAGATGAAATAAAAAGAATGAAAAAAGCAGGACATATCGTAGCTTTAGTTCATGCGGAAATGAAAGATAAAATTAAAGCTGGTATGTCAACAAAAGATTTAGACGATATAGCTATGGACGTAATCCATAAAAACAAAGCTATTCCTACTTTTTTAGGATATAACGGGTTTCCAGCAAGTATTTGTACATCTATAAATGAACAAATCGTACACGGTATTCCATCAAAAGATGTTATTCTTCAAGAGGGTGACATAATTAGTGTTGACGTTGGTGCAACTTATGGTGGACTCGTTGGCGATAGTGCTTGGACTTATCCAGTTGGCGAGATTTCTGATGAGAAAAAACATTTGTTGAAAATCACAGAAGAAGCTTTATTTGCAGGCTTAGCATTTATGAAAGACGGTTGCGTACTTGATGATGTTTCTAGTGCTATCGAAAAAGTTGCAAACAGAGAAAAACTTGGCATCGTTAGACAATACGGTGGTCATGGTGTAGGTCATGTTATGCATGAAGAACCATTTGTATTCAACTATAGCGTAGGTGACAACCTATTATTAAAAAGTGGCATGACTATCGCAATTGAACCAATGTTAAATTTAGGTGGCGATGATGTTATTGTTATGCCAGACGGCTGGACTGTTGTAACCAAGGATGGCAAAGCCTCTGCACACTTTGAACATACAACTTTAGTTACAGAAGATGGACCTGAAATCTTAACTAAATTAATGGAAGAATAATACTCTTATATGATTTTATAATCTACTAAATATAGTTAAATATAAAATATAATAGTAGATTAATAGTGGAGCGTAAAATGGATATTTTTGCAGTTATCGGATTATTTTTCGGTATTACATTTATTTTAATAGGTCAAGCATTAGAGGGTGGTAACTTAGGACAGTTATTACAAATTACAGCTGCCTTTATCGTATTCGGAGGTACAGGTGGTGCTGTAATTTTGAGTTTTCCACCTCACATCTTAAAACTTGCCTTTTCATTTATTAAATATGTATTTTTCCCTCCAAAAGTTGATATGCCAGCATTAGTAAAAGAAATTGTAAATTTCGCAACTAAAGCAAGAAAAGAGGGTGTTATCGTACTTGAAAAAGAAGCAAAATACGCATCTGATCCAATTTTAACAATGGGTTTAGAAGCAGTTGCCGATGGTGCTGATCCAACATTGGTTCAAACAATGATGGAAAACCAAATTGCACAATTAGATGCAAGAGTAACGGCAGCATCTAAAGTATTTGAATCTGGTGGTGGTTATTCACCAACACTAGGTATCATCGGTGCGGTTATGGGTCTTATCCAAGTAATGCAGAATTTATCTGACCCAACTGCGTTAGGTGCTGGTATTGCCGTAGCGTTCGTTGCTACAATTTATGGTTTGTTTGCTGCAAACTTATTGCTAATTCCTTTTAGTACTCGTATTAAAGTTAACTTTGCAAAAGTATTTACAGCAAAAGAACTTATGGTAGAGGGTGTTCTTTCTATTCAAGCTGGTGAATCTCCTGCCTTGATTGAAAGAAAATTAAATTCATTTATGTTGGAAGAAAAATAATATGGCAAAGAAGAAAAAACCGCCTGAACATGAAAATTTGGAAAGATGGTTGGTATCATACGCCGACTTCATCACGTTATTGTTTGCAACCTTTGTTGTATTATATGCGTTGTCACAAGTTGATATTTCTGAATATATAAAGTTAGAAGAAGCTATGAAATCAGCTTTTAGCCCATCTTCATTAATGGAATCAATGGATTCGTTCTTAGATAATACTAAATCAGAATCTCCAGTTGATGCTAAAAGTGCAGATTCAGTTGTTTCACCTTTAATGCTTGAATATATGAGTCCAGCTTATGAACAACGTTCTTATGAAGAAATTGATAAAGAAATAAAAGATGCGACTAAAAAAGGTGAACTTGAGGGTGTAAAATCAGAAATTACGGATAAAGGTTTATTAATTACCTTTAATGAAGATTTAATATTCAACCCAGGTTCTGCGACTTTAACACCAAAAGCATTAGCAACTTTAAATAAAGTTGGTGTAATGATTACAGAAAAATTTGTTCTTCACTATATTAGAGTTGAGGGTCACACAGATAATTCACCTATTATGTCCTTTGTATTCCCATCAAATTGGGAATTATCATCAGCACGTTCTAGTGCTATCATAAGACATTTAATTGGTCAATTTAAACTTACTCCAGGATTATTTACTGCGGTAGGTTATGGTGACACAAGACCTTTAGCTGATAACAAAACTCCAGCTGGTAAAGCAAAAAATAGACGTGTAGAAATTTTAATTTTAAGAAACAAATATAAACAAATGGAAAATCCTCAAATTGATTTGCTAAAAATGAGCAAGGCAGAACAAGAGAAATTCCAAGCAGAGAGAATGCATACAATTAAAAGATTAAAAGGTCTTTCTGAAGCAGCTAAAAATCTTGCAGAGGGAGATTTAGAAGCAGAAAAGAATGCAATTATGATGAAGGACAAGTCTACTGAAACTATGCAATTAAATCCTGGAAATAAAATGTTGTATAATCAAGATTTAGCACCAGTTAACGTTATTGATTCAAAAACATTTGATATTGATTTCCAAGAAGATTAAGGATAAATATGAAATACTATATCGGGCTTGCAATGGGTCCAGCCTCAACTGTTGAAACAGGTTTAGCAGTAATCGAGGATACAGGAAAAATTATACTTATAGATAAATTATTCAAAGTTAAAGATATTCAATTTTTCTTTGACAATTATTCATCGTTGAAAAATTCTGTAATTTGTATATCACTACCTTGGGATAATTCAATGCTTGAGGGTAAGTGGAGAATTTTGTCAAAACCTTATCAACAAGTGGCAACGAATAAACACATGCCAAATAGAGAAAACTGGACGCAACGTTATACAAAAAGAGGTTGCGAATATTTTAAAGACTTAAACAACAAAGGCATTGATATTGTTCGTACAGAATTGTATTTAGCAAGACAAACCTTAAATTTGAGTTCATATTTTAAAGAAAGAACTCCAGCAGATTGTAAATTCTTACAAACTACATTAAAACTTGAGCATGGATTTGAAGAAATCCCTACAAATATGATGCCCGCTGCACAATTAGAGGCTTTGGTATGTGCTTTGATTGCAAAAAAATACGATACAGATAAAGAACATACAAAAGAACTTTTTGAATTTTATGGGCTAAAAACCGTAATTTAACGGCATTTTTAATTATGTAAAACTTTCTTAACATTTCAGCAAAAATTTGGCAAAAAAAAACAATTTTAATACTTTAAATTATTGTAAGTGTGTAAGAAAGGTAGAATTGTATTATGGCAATCGATGCAATTAGTCCAATTCGTTCAGGAGAATCAGTCAAAGCTATTTCTCCAATAAAGGCAAAAAGACAAGAAGAACAAAAAGAACAAGTGATGCAAATGCAACCGGCGTTTACAGCACCTATTTATATGTATCCAGTGCAACCAATGTTTGTACCAGTTCCTCAACCAATGTATTCACACATGATGCCACAACAAATGGCAACAAATCCAATTAAGAACGAAGAAAATAAAGTAACACCTCAAGAAGCTTTAAGAGCTCAAGTGTTAGCTCAACCAAAAACAAAAATTGTATTAGAAAATAAATCAGCAAAAGCTGAAAAAGCTACAGTAAATAAACAAAAACCAGAAGATGTAATTCCTAATGCAGAAGCAAAACAAGAAGTAAAATCTCCTGAAAAAGCAGTAGAATCATTTAAAGGTCAAGCTGCAGAAGAAAATAAAAACGTAGCTAAGAAAAGACCTGAAATTGTTAAACCTGATACATTAAAACCTCAATTAGATTTAGATGGTTTAGTAGAAATTTTAAACGGCAAAGATTACGAAGAACAAGCAAACGCAATGGAAGCAATTGCACAAATTTCAAAATTAGCTCCTGAAAAAGCTGATGAATTACTTGATGTAAAAGTTTTAGATTCATTAATTGGTATTATGAGCCAAGATACAACAAAAGTTCCTGAAGCTGATAAAAAAGTTGTTCAAAGAAATAAAGAATACGCTATGTACACAACAGCAATTCTTCAAAAACAATACACAGATGGTGTAAAAAAAGTAGCAGATGCTACAGTTCCAATGGAAGAAATTGTTGGTATGGCAGGTATCGTAAACGAACTTAAAAACGATGAAAACGCAGGTTCTAGAGAAGCTGCATTAGCATCATTAGGTTATATTAAAGATCCTGAATACAAAGCTGACTTAAAAGATTTATTTATGGAAGCATCTCATGATATTGACCCAGCAGTTAGAAAAAGAGCTGAAAAAGAACTTGCAGAGCTTGATAAATAAGGTTTAAATACAGATTTAAAGAGAGAGGGTTAACTACCCTCTCTTTTTTATGGCTTGTATGAACCGGTAGGTTCACCTATGCAGTTACCAAATTGGCAATTAAAGTCATACGTATATGGTGTACCACCAATACCGCCACGGCTTTCAGTTGCACCAGTAGTTTGAGGACTCAAACCAGTTGCCTGACCATACTGGTTACTGTCATGCTGAAGAATTGGATTGTTTCGAACAGCATCAATGGAACACGCTCCTCCAGCACACATGCCATTTGAACTATTACTGTTTTGATTAAATTCAAAACTCTGAGCAGAAACGACCAAACCCAACGTGACAGCAACAACAAATAAAGCTATAATTCTAAACATACTTTCCACCTATCCTTACAATTTCAGAATACGGTATTTTTAAGGATAAGACATTGGAGTAAATAACAATCTTTTAAATTTCTATTGAACTAAAGAGCGAGCAAAATCTAGTGATTCTTCACTAACTTCACCACTTGCAAGTTCTGCTAAAGCGTTCAATTTTTCCTCTTGAGAAAGGATTTTTATACTTACTGTCGTAACATCATCTTGCTTTTTAGAAACGTATATGTGATTATCAGCCTTTGATGCAATAATAGCTTGGTGTGTAATCAAAATTATTTGACGATATTTTGATAAAGACGAAATTTTTTCAGCAACAGAAATTGAAGCTTTACCTGAAATTCCAGTATCAATTTCATCAAAAATAACGGTATCAATATCATCATTTTGTGCAAAGATAGACTTAATTGCAAGCATTACACGAGAAATTTCACCACCTGAGGCAACCTTTATCAAAGGTTTTACAGCTTCTGAGATATTTGTAGAGATTAAAAACTCTACATGTTCTGCACCATTAGAATTTAGCTCGCAAGGTGTTAATGCTATTTCAAATTTTGATTTAGGCAATTCAAGTTCATTCAATTCATTAACAATTGTTTTTGACAATTCTGAGGCAACCTGTGTACGTTTTCCTGTCAAAACTTTTGCTTTATCAACTAATTTTGAATGGATTTCATCAACTTTTTTTGTTAATTCTTCAAGAATTTCGTCAGATGCTTCAATGCTTGAATACTCCTCTGAAAGCTTTTCATAAGTTGTCATAACCTCTTCTAGAGTAGCTCCATACTTACGTTTTAGCTTATCTAAAAGATAAATTCTTTCTTGAATTTCATCAATTCTTGATTGGTCAAACTCACAACGTGAAGAATATGAATTCAATTCTGATGCAATATCTTTTATTTCTTCGATTTTATCAATCAAATGCTCTTCAATTTCCGCTAAATTTTCATCTAACGCAGAAGCCTTTGATAGAAAAGATTTTACAGCCATTAAGGAATTAAGAGAAGAGTTATCATCCTCTGATAAAGTCCAAAAAGCTCCAGTAGAATACTCTTTTAGCTTTTCAGCATTTGATAAAATGTTCAACTCATTTTGTAATTCTTCATCTTCCTTTGGATTTTCTATATTTGCAGAAGAAATTTCATCAATTTGAAATTTTAGAAAATCAATTTGGCTTTCTGTCATTGTTTGAGCATTTTGAGCGTCATGAAGCTTGTTTAAAACTGCTTGATATTCGCACCATAAGGCTTTATAATCATCTAAATCCTTGCCATAAATATCTTTTGAATAAGAATCTAATAACGTAATATGGCAATTTGGTTGCATAAAAGAATATGTTTGATGTTGAGAGTGAATATCCAAAAACATTTCTTTTAAATGTTTTAAAAATTCCATATTTACAAGAGTTCCGTTAACTCTTGAACGAGAGGAAGAAGTTGAAATTTCTCGAGAAATAATCATTTCTTCACCCCAATTTTCGATACCATATTCTTCTAGCAACGCTGAAATATCTTTTTTAACTGATAAAGTTAATTCAATAGTAGCTTTATCTGAACCTGTTTTAATCAAGTCTTTACCTGCTTTTGTACCAAAAGCAACATCAATAGCATTTATAAGAATACTTTTACCAGAACCTGTTTCACCAGTAATAACGTTCAAACCGTCTGTTAAATCAATTGTAATATCATCAATTAGTATGTAATTTTTTACATGAAGTCTTTTAATCATTTTTCTGGTGCAACTCCCCAATGGAATTTACTACGCAAAACGTTATAAAAATCGTCATCCAATAAAGCCAAATGAGCTTTTAATTCTGAGGATTCAATGTTTATAACAGGTGAAAATACCCCAGCATCATCACCATCAACAGCCAAATTAAATGAATAATTGTTATCAATAGAGAAAATCGAAATCTTTTCAGTAGATGGAATAACAAGAGGTCTTGCAGTCAAAGTATGTGGACAAATTGGAACAACTACAAGTGCGTCAATCATTGGATATAAAACAGGACCTCCAGCTGAAAGTCCATAAGCAGTAGAACCAGTAGGCGTTGAAATTATCATACCGTCTGCAATATATTCACATACAAATTTGTCATTAATTTTTAATCTAAAACGACCAGTACGAGAGGCAGTTACACCTTTAATAACAAAATCATTTAACGCTAACATGTCTTGAGTTTTTAGCATTAAACGTTTTTCTACTTTAAACTCATTATTCAAAATTTTATCAACGGCAGGCTCAATTTCTGACTGATTTAATTGAGATAGAAAACCTAGTCGACCAATATTCAAACCAAAAACAGGAATTTCAAAAGGGGCAAAAACCTTTGCTGTTCGAAGAATTGTACCGTCACCACCGATTACAAAAACGAAATCATAATCAGAACATGTGCAATCAGTCATATCTTGAATATCGTGTTTTACGTAATTAACACCCTTTTTAGATAAAACAGCCTCTAAAGCTTCCAATGCACTTTTATATGATGGAATTCCGCTATTAAAAATTAAACAAAATTTTGAATCTATCCCTAACATAAGTACATTATACAACAATAAAGCAAAAAAAAAGTCATTCAATTTTCTTGAATGACGTTAAAATTAATATTTGGTAGGTAGGTTAAATAAATTTCAATTTACTTTGTTTTATCAACAATTTATATATCGACACTTTCGATTTTAAACTTTAGGATTTTTAAGTCTTTTGTTACAAATGTTCACAATTAAATTAATCAAAAAAAAGTCATTCATTTCTGAATGACGATTAAAA
>DBIX01000067.1 GCA_002297005.1 Cyanobacteria bacterium UBA791
TAAATACTTATTCAATGTTTTATAATAATGAGCAAAATTATTTATAAAAAATTCATTGACATTTATAAATATTCAAATATACTTATAAACAACAAAGGCAATAACGCCAAAACAAAAAAAAGAGGAAACAAAAAATGTTTACACGTTTACAGGCTATTAAGCTAACAATCTTAATCGTATCAACAAATGCGGTTGTTACTTATGTTTTACTTAGCTTATTGAAATAAGAGGTGTGTTATGAAGTATCAGATTACATTAAAAGCTATAAAAGCCGTAGAGCTTTTATCAAAGTTAAATAAAAACGAATTTTTTGAGGTATTAAATGAAGACGATTTATATAGCATCAATACAGTAATTGCGACTAGAGCTATTGAAATGCTTGTTTATGACTTAACAAATGAAAATAGAGAGCCATTAGTAGATACATATAACTTAGATTTAACATTTAATGATGTGCGTGCAATTTCTGATTTTTGGTGCATTTTTTCGAAATATGACTTTTACAACGATGGTTGTTGTGTTTCAAGATATGGAGTAGCTCAGAGATTATGGCAAAGTGCAGGATCAAATAATTTTGAGTTTGAAGATGTTAAAATTCGAAAAATTTGTTTGACTTTTGGAGAAAAAATGCGATTCGAATGTGCTGGCAATGAAGGAGATTATGATCTTCAAGAAAGTTTGATGGATGAGGCATTAGATCGCTACACATCAAGCATTGAAATCGTTGGAGAGGCTTTTTATAAAATTTTAAGGTCACTAGATTTATTGACGATAAAAGAGCTTACAGAATAAAAAAGTGCATTCAAGAATAAACTTAAATGCACTATTGAAACAATGACAATATAAATATACAGCCTTGAACATAAAAAATCAAGGCTGTTAATGGGAGACAATGACAATGACAATGACATATTTTAATTTTCTTACTGGCAAAAAATACAACTCTGAAATTTCAGTTGTTTTAGAAAAATATTGTAAAAATAACAATTTGAAATTTCACGGATTTTGTACCGTGACACAGGCTAGAAAACAGTTTATAAAAGTAAAAAAAGGGATTCATGGCGTTAAGTGTCCGATTAAAATTGCTTCTGCTGTACGATGTTTCTATCTTTTTCCATTAACCGCATTCACTACATGCGATGATAAGCGCTCAAAGAGAAAGCAGAAAGCAGAACCAAACAGCGATCAAGCAGATAAAATTATACGTTTTTATTTGCCTCAAGAGATGACCGAAAAGGAAAGAAAAGAACAGATAGCAGCAGCACAAAAACTTCAAAAAGAGAATGAGAAAGCATCTTTGAGACATAAGATAAGTACTTACAACAGCTATATATATATGAGTGGTCACGCTGACAAAGACGCATACAAAGTATGCTTAGATCATCGTTCAGAAGCTCAGATAAAAGATGAGTATATGCAAGCACACTATACTTATACAGACACAGACGTGGCCCCAGTCGCAGACAACAAAAACATCATGAGTATAGATGCTGACGCATATAGTAACGCAGATTTTATCAATGCTTATATTTTTTAAAGAGGTACGCAAATGAAGCAATATTATACACATGCTTAATGATAAGGCTACAGATTATTATAGATTACTTTTTAAAGACTAAAAAAAAACTAAGCAATACAGATTTAAAAAAAAATAGAGACGGCTTTAATTGTCGTCTTTTTTTTGTCTCAAAACAGAGCAAATAAAACTAAACGCCATCAAAAGCACTGAAAAAATTTGACATGTTTTAAAATTAGCATTAAAAGAGTAACTAGCGTATGAGCGCACGTACGTATATATATTCTTAATAAACAAACATAGAACTACTTTTAACATCTCATCATCTTATCTCATCTACAGTCATATAACATAGTGAATCGAACCAGTAAAAAAAACAAAGACAAAAACAGAAAAGGTAAAAAAAATAAAAAAAACAGAAACATAAAAAAAACAGGGTGGAAATAAAAAAAAGGTAATATCAATTTTAAAAACTCCGTTCATTTCAGTTTTATTTATCTTATCCGCTGGGGTTGTTACTTAAACGTCTCTAATGTCTAGCGTTTCATCTTGTTTCTTCTATCTTGTTATGTCTATGTGCTTTGAGCATATATCAAACTTATTACTGTAGTTACACAGCCTTTATTACATGCACTTTATGAATATTGTATAAATGATTTGCGACCAAATCTGCGACCTTTGAATAATTCAAAAAATGATTTTGCGTTGTAATTATTTACGGTAGCATTTGCTAACTTTGATGCGGTTATAAAACTGCCGTTGTGTGTGGCTAACTAAATTACTGTTGACCTACCCCTATGCCCCCAAACGCACGCAAAAATTTCTATATTACCCCTCATAAATTTTTTCTATTTTTCCAAATTCACGTCTTATGTGCTTTTCAAATTCACTTCCTTCTTTAATTATTGGTTCAAGTTCGAATGTATATGTAGATTGTTACATGTTTCACAAATTCGAAACAATGTTTGACAATTCAAACGAATATGTATTACAATAGAAACATGAGCTAATAATTGTTTTTTTTTGTTGCTCTTTCGATTGTTAGCTCATGCCAAAAGGGGCATGGTGTAAAAGGTAACACAACAGGTTTTGATCCTGTCGTTCATAGTTCGAATCTATGTGCTCTTGCCATTTTATACTTATGAGCGCTTTTAAAAATGTTGTTTTCCTGTTTAAGCTCATTAGTCTAATAAAGCGCTCATAAGTGTGAAATGATGATAAGGTTGATTTGATATGTAACTGTTTTGAATTAACGGTTTCATTTCACACCAACATTTACGTTTTTATAGTTGCCTTGAAACTGATATACCGTAACAATATCGGGGCTAAAAGACTATAACGTAAAAAGGGGTTTCTCTCACTCTTTCCTTTGAAACAAAGAGTGTATTTATGGAGTGTTGGCAGAGTGGCTTATTGCGACTGACTACTAATCAGTTAATCGTCTTTGACGGTTCATAGGTTCAAATCCTATACATTCCTCCACAGATTTTAGTTGCTAGTAGCTGATGCAACGCTAAATAAAATCGCTACAATTAAAATTTTTTGACATATCTTAAATAAACAAAGCCTGTACCTATTTTTGATACAGGCTTTATTTAAAAGTTTTCCTAATTTACCGTTAAAACGAAAATTTATCTTCATTGATGTTATCGTGGTTATCTCCCTTCCTCTTCCATGTAAAAAGTGGAGGAGGATTTTTTTTATTATGATGAATTTAAAAACTTATTTATTTATTGGGACTGTAAGTGCAGCTGCATTCATATCTTACTCTCTGACTAGTTATCATTATCAAGTAAAGATAGATGATATAAAGATTAAAAATGAAAAGATATTGAATCAAGCACTGACAGATAAGATTAAAAAGGAACAATATTTTGCAAAGGAAAGTAACAATGTACAGCGAAAACTTGAAACTAACCTTAAAGATATTTCATACGACTACAATAACTATCTTCATGGCTTTTTGTCTGATAACTCTAATAGCAATTCTGACAGGTTGTCAGACAGTAACACCAGTAGCAGTAAAAACATGCCCTCAGATTCCACAGTTACCACCACAGTTTCAAAAGGTAGATGTGAATGCAATGGAACTGACAAAGCAAAACTTCAGCGATTATTTGAACGACAATTAACTATTGCTAGAGATTGCGATATTACAGCAACGCATTACAACGCTTTAATTGATTTATATGATAAGGTGTCAAAATGATAGTTATAACTTCTTTGGTTACAGCTTTTGTTATTATAAGTATCTGTTATTTGCTAACAGATATATTTGATAAATATAGATAAAATAAAGGAAGTAACGTATATGTCACTTCCGATTGTTACGTATATGTAACTTCCGGAAGGTACGGATACGTTACTTCCAGCATAAACAAAGACTTTGCGCCTTATTCTATTTTCTGTTCATCTAAAGATAGGCAATCTTCTACAAAAGAACTTACTTTTAAGGTTACATTCTGCAACTCTTCTAATTCTCTGTTCCATTGTTCTTTGTTAGCCTTAATCTTCTTCTTTAATTTTAAGAACTCAAATACAAGTGAATTCTTATCAATACCGAATTTAAATTTATCATCGGCTGATTTAAATTCTTTTGACACAGATAAATTCTGATTGCCTTTATAATCCTTTAATTTGTTTTCGTATTCCTGTTTAATCTGTTCTTTACCTGTTGCCATCCCAACTTCATAACCTGCATTAAATTCATTCTTAGCAGAATAAGAACCTTTCTTTCTGATACTTGGCAATACTTCGTTGCATATCCACTGTCTAAATTCTCTTGCAACCTTTGCGCGTGATCTCATCATTACGAAGTAAAGTTGTGGCTCGGTGATGAAGTTAGCTTCAATTCTTGAGCCGTCAGGGCGAGTGACCACACCTATGTTTAACATAGGGATGCTAAATTCCTCTTTAATTTGGTTAACGATATTATTTGCATTGGTTAACTGAAGACTTGCGCATACATCAGCTAAGCAGAATAAATACTCATTCTGATTGTTATTAAGTACACGTACATTTGAATTGTGAAAATTATAAGCGATTAAAGAATTAGACATTTGATTATGTCTCCTATGTATTACATTCTATAAATACCCTAAAGGTTAGGGCGGTGAGTGCTAGAAAACTCGTACATAGTCGAGCGGTGTTTATTCAATATATTCACACCACACTCACCATACAGCAGATACAGTTAGTCTAGTGACTATTTGTATTAAGTGGTGAGATGACGCTTGTCGCAACATCTGCGCTATGTATATGTCGTGTTTTCTAGGCACGGTAGCAACTGCTACTATTCGTAGTATAGCGCAAATTTAATGATTGTCAATTTTAATTATCCAAAAACTTTCAAAAATCTTTTTTCTATCATATTTGACACTTTACAAAAGTTCTGTCTATTATTTTTATATTTAAATTGAATATTTTTTAACAGTGAATTATTTTGATTTAAATCAATTTTTACATCAACTATACGTTGTTTGTCATTTACAAATACTTCTTCTATCTCTAACAAAAGAGTGTTTTGTACATTTAAATTTAAGAATGGTATCTGAAACGTAAAACATTCATCATCCTTAAAATGGTGTACTAAATTTAGTATGTATAGCCATTCTCCAAAATCAAGCATTTTCTTTACATCTAAATTTATATTATTGCTTTCAATAAAATCTTTTAAAATCATGTTTATTCTTTATACTCCTTAGGATAAAGTCTAGCTATATCTAACTTTTCTTTATCAGAAACAAAACCTATCATTTTAATTTCAATGATGTTTGCTAATGGATAATAACAGTCATCGTTTTTCATTGTTCTAACATGGATGCCGATTTCATCGTAAGATATGATCCTGCCTGTTTGTATGTAGGCATCTTCGCCTTTGGTGTGAATAATAATCTGTACTTTAATATTGTTGAATTTACAATATTCTAAAAAATCACTTTTCATCTTTCACTCCAAAAGGTACCCAATCATCTGCGATTTTAATCTCAAAATTTTTAAACATGTAACTGGGTGTATAACTGTTTATAAAGACTAATTCATTAGTATTCGATTTCACTTCTAAATGTACAATTAAAACATGTTTAATAATGTTAGGTGTAGCTCTGTATCTAAGACATAAGTCACTACCAACAAAACAATAATGCTTTACACTATCTTCAGATAAAAGCTCATCAACTTCTTCTATTGTTCTGCAAGGTCGATACTTAACTTCTTTCTTTTTTAACTCTGTTTTCTTTACTTTGTCTAAAGGTAAAAAGAATGCAAAGTAACCTTTATTAAATACAAAACGATAAATATCAAAATTATTATCGATCAAACATAATGTACCAATATGACTTTTATTTTTGATGTAATTATCGAGTTCTTCGATGTGGTCAGCATAGTACCCCTCTTGACCTATATACTGTTTTGCTTGTTCTGTGTCGTTAGCTCCTAAAACATCTTCAATATCAAAATTCTTAAATTTCATAAATCATCACTCCACCTTTACCTTTAAAACGTTACACTTTTAATTGTCTAAACGGCAAACGTTACAATCCATTGCTCTAACGTCATTCTTTAAACTCTCTGATTAAATCTAAAACCATTGCAATTAAAGGAACAAACATCACAACCAAGCAAGCAATCAACATAGCAATTAACATTACATTTTCGCAAATTTCTGGTATATCCATTTACTTTCTCTTTACTCTTTCAATTAAAGCCTTTATTAAATCATTAAAAGCCTGTGGACTAACACAAGCAATAGAAAAAATTATCACAGGTAACAAAAACATTAACATAATAATTATCACGCAAAATTCAGCCATAACTACAACATCCTTGATAATCTTAAAAAGAAACTTATCCCCAATGTAGCACCTATTGCAAAAATAAAACCTGTTAAAAATATTGCAACAGCTTGACAAAATAAGTGCTTTATAGTCTTTTTTGTCTTACTCATTTTTTTTAATCCTTTTTAAAAAAGTTTTTAACATCGTTTAGATCATCACATTCGATGCGTACTACAATTACATCGTCACCTTTGTGGGCTTCTACTCCAAAACTTATTACTTTACAATCTAACAGCTTTGAGTTTTTGTTTACTCTGCACTTTAAAAAACCGTAGGAAGATGCAAAACCATATTCTCCAAGTTTTAGCCAAATAAACTGATCATCTAAAATATCGTTCAAAAAATCTCTTAATATCATTTTTGTTACTTTTCTCTTATCTTATTTAAATCTTTACATTCAATTATCACGCAGATACCCCAAATATCATTCTTTGGAGCTGAAAAGAAACGCACAACTTCACAATCCCATAGTCCTTTAAAATCTTTTTTTTAACCGTCTGGGGGACGGCAAAAACTCTCAAACTGAGTATCTTGAATAATGATACAAACATTCTCTTTTGAACTGCATTTATCTAAAAATTCTCTTAATATCATTTATCACTCCAAATAAATGTGTAATCTGTTATCTACTGGAACTATTCTATCTACTTCGTAATGTAGAAAATCATTTGGTATTGCTGAGAAATTACCTCTATAAAATATATCGTCACAATACCAAAGCATAACTAACTCATTGCGATATACAATTCTGCGTAAATCATCTAATATCATTTAGTAACCACTCAACTAATAATCCCTAACGTCATTGCAGTTGAAATACCAGTAGATAGACATGTGATCTAAACCTAGAATAAAGTTTCCAAAATTACTGATAATTCTTAAATGATTTAAAGCATCAGGATCGCTTCTGACGTTGTACCAAGTTTTAGATTGACTATCGAAACACTGAGCTTTGTTGTAAGCATATCTAAATAAGTACTTGTGATATTGTGAGGTGACACAATCCATAAGTTCATCAAAGCTCATTTCATTCGAAAAGCATGGAGCAGTAAATTCACAAGTTGAATGAGAAAAGAATTTTAAAGAGTTATATAGCTTTTCTGGTACGCTTTCATTTGTGATTTTTATAGTGTCACCGTCTTTGTTATCTGCGTTAAGACAACCTAAAGGTTTGCCGGGCTCTTCCATATAACCACCGTCAACAGAAAAGCTATGCAACCATTCATGAGCGTTTTCGATAAATAAGAAAGTATTTTTGTTCATCATTCGGCCTCAAATAAATCTAGCTGCTGGTCAGCACTTTTCTTTTTAGTTCTAAGTTTGTTAATAGTTACAATTAAACCGTCTGAAAGATAATAAGCATCTTTTCTTTCATCAAAAAATCCGTCTTTTGATACTACGGCAGAACTGATACAAACAACCTCACGCTCTAACCAGTCAGATAAAAGCTGTCTATCTTTTGCAAAAGGAATGTTTGACTGATAAGGCTCAAGTCCAATTTTCTTAAAATCGTAACTAACCACTCTTGCCATGCCCTCATCTGTAGATAGAACAAAATGACATGGTGAGGGCAAAATACGAGGTAAATCTTTTAATTTAATCATCATTGTTTCCTTTAAATTGTTATTTCAATACACTAAAAATATCTATACCTGCTGTCTGTACCTGTTTTAACCAAATAAAGGTTAATAGCACTCCTAAGATTGTTGATAAGGTGACAATGCCAGCAGTCAACAACCAAAAACAAAGAGCTCTAATAATCATGTGCGCCCCATTGCATACGATCGTAATCTGCTTGATAATCGCTGTCGTCTAACGATAAATCGTTATAAGTAGGCTTTCTATTGTCATCATCTTCACTATCTTCTTTATAATCAATGTGAATTGCTATATAAGGTTTGTTTTTATCAAAACCTAAATTTAGGTCGATAACTTCGCATTCACCGTAATGACGTATCAGATACCCAGACACTCCTTTGTCGTCATCAATAAAATCTTCGTTTTCGTTATAAAGACGCACCTCATCACTACGAAATGTGTTCTGTAAATCCTCTAATTGCATGTTAAGCTCCTGTACTTCCAAATCCTTTACAACCACGCTCTGAACTTTCTAGTTTTTCTGTATTCTCTGCTTTCTCAATGTCTGCTAATTTCAGAACGACTAACTGACAAATACGCTCACCTTTACGAATAGCAATAGCATTGCTACTTGTATTAAAGAATGTCGCACCAAGTTCGCCTGTATAACCACTGTCAATAACACCTGTCATGCAGATAATGCCCTTCCTTGACATTGAACTGCGACCTAAGATTAAGCCTGTGTAACCTTTTGGAATTTCAACGCAAACGCCTAACTTTTGAAAACTATTCTGTAGAGCGTGAATACCAAAATCACATGGTGCGTAAATGTCATAACCAGCATCTCTGTCATAAACTCGTGATGGCATAAATCCGTTTAACGTTTTAAATTTTAAAATCATTCTTAAGCCCCTTTATTTTTTTGCCTTACTATTTCTCTTTTTAAAATTTACAATTTCCCCCAGCGTCCCATTAGCTATTCTTTCTGTGAGTTCTTTTATAGGGATTTGTATTACTTTAAAGTAATACAAAAATTTGTTATGTGTTAAACCGTATGCTTTGCATAAATCCAAGGAGGAAGCAAAAACTTTTCCTTTGTAATCTTTTAGATTTGTATATTTTCTATTACACCTATTTTTTTAGGTCGTTTTTCATTTGGATAACAAGCAGCGATTTGATCAAACCAAAGCATCGCCATTTTGATACTTCCTTCTCTTTTCTTTATCTTGCAAAATAAAGAAACATTTTGAATTTCGATGCCATAAGCTCTCAGTAACGCTCTATAAGAAAAATATATTTTGTTGGTAAAAGGATCGGTAACTCTATGAAGACCTGCTCTATTAAGTTTTGTTCTTGAACTGTTCATTGATTCAATGAAATTTTCAGCCTTTTCTTTCTTTGGGGTTTTGTATTCGTGCTGTATAACTTCCTCTTTGATGTCATACTCTTTTTGTGCACATTCCAAAGCGTCGTCATAAGGTAGGTGATAATCAACCATGTATTCCTTAACAAGGTTCTTAATTATCATGTGTTTGTGATCTTGTAACTCTTCCAGAGTTTTGTAATAAATCATTGTTTCATGTCCTTTATTGCTGGGGCTTAAATCAGTTCTAATAAATTCTGATAAAAATGCGATTGTGCGTTATCTAAATATCTGTAAAAAACAACCGCAGGAAAACCTTTAATCTCTGCAATCTGCTTGTAACTCATACCTTTTACGTAATAATCTACAAGTAGTTCGTAGTCGTCCTTTGATATTTCTTTCAGCATTGTTACTGCTTTATCAATCAGTAGATACTGGTCGTCATCAAGTGTAAATTTTGCCTGTGAATATCCCTTTAAAGTAAAAGTAAAAACGTTCTTTCCGTAACCTAACTTTTTAAAAGCCCCTTTTTGCCAAAGGCTCCAAGCCTTTAAAATATCTGCACGTGATACATGAGAAGAAATCAAATCTTTAATTTTCATTACTTAACCTTGCACAAACGCTGTCTAAATAATTCTGATTAAGTGTTAATCCTAAATCTTGTATATCTGAAGAACTCATTAAAAAACTTAAGCAAAATGACATTCCTTTGATAACTTTCTTATTAAGAATTACTGTGTCAATAAAGCGATCGTCTTCGATTAAACACTCTGATTTTGTCCATGAATCAAACAAACCTTTTAACCTGTTATCAGCGTCACGTGTTCTGTTATCGGGAAATACCAAAGTAACGTATGCAGTAACATTGCCTGTGATAATCGGTAGCTTACCTTTGCGTAACAAATTACGGCTGGCGTTAATCCAGCGGTTGTAATTTGTGCTGTTTTTTAAAGCCCCTTTACGTTTTGAATTTGCATACATACAAGCGAAGTTTGGAGTTACTCTTGTATTTTCACTAGGAGGAATAGGTAAGAGAATTTCACGCCCCTTAACCTGTTTGCCTTGAATAGTGATTGTGCATTCTCTTTGACCGTACATATCAAGCATTTTTTAACTTTTTCGCTAATATATTTAATAAATCATCAATGCTTACAGCTACGTACTTAACAGGCTTTACTACTGTTTTGTTTTCAATTCTTTTTGTTTGAGAATTAAAACGAGGGAGACGAGGGACATATTGAATGCTTGAGTAGTATTCGTTAGCCAGCTTTACACAGCGTTTATGATCACCAATAAAACGTACACGTGGGTGTCCGTTGTCATGAAAAGCCCCATGTAAACAGCAAGCGTTTTTATCGTAATTTCTTGCGTTTACGTATGATTCAACAAAAGCCTTGCGATCGAAAACATCTGCTTTTGCAGAATGGCAGCCAAATTCAATCACTGAATTAAAACACTGTTTAAAAGCAAATACTGCACGAGGATCATCGGTGATGATGTCAGCGTAAGAATCAATATCTGCACTTAATGCGTTGTACCAATGATTAGCCTTAATTCTTAGCTGCTCATCGTTAGCACCGTAGATAATCTTAATTTGCTCTACAACGTCGGCTACTGTTGGGGCAAATTTACTGCTTCTAAGGGTCATTGCAAGCGCACGTTCGATATCCTCAATCTTAAAGTCAGCTAGTGATTGAAATACTAGTTTTAGTGTCTGATCGTTAGGTGTTTTATTGAACATTGCTTGAGTGTTGCACCAAGCGTCGATAAATCTAGGTAAATCGTCTTTAGTCATCGTTTCGTTTCCTGTACTGTTGTTTGGTTTGTGTTCTGTGTATGTTTCGTATTATAAAACACTTTCAACTTCGACTTCAACTGAATTTTTGAATTTATTTTGAGTATCATCACAATTCAGCATGTTTAATACGTTTTTTGCTCTGTCAGTAGTGCTTTGTTCTGATGAAACGTTAGAACGTTTTGAGGTTGATTTAAAAGGTGAGTTAAGCCAGTTGGAGCACCACGTATTAACTCTAGCTTTAACTGATTTCACAGGTTTACCGTTTTTATCTTTCCAGTCATTAGTAGAGTAGTACAAAAAGAAATTCTCACTTTCAATTTTTACATCTAAGTTTTTTAAGATAGGGTGATCTTGAATATGAGCTTCGACGAATAATTGAAAGTATGGTTCGACCTCTTCTTTTGTTTGAGGTAAGGTGCCCTTAATATATATACTACTTTTATATACTTTAAAGGAAGAAGAAGAAAGTGACGTATCCGTTACTTTC
>DBIX01000028.1 GCA_002297005.1 Cyanobacteria bacterium UBA791
ATATAAAGGAAATCTAAACTCAGTTATTGCTTTTTTGAGATTATATTATTAACTTTTGTTAAGAAAATGATATACTCGTGATTAAATTCGTAATATTGTTAAGGGGTAAATTGTTCCCCCTTCTTCCAAAACTTGGAGAGGGCAGAGTGAGGGTTCACTCTGATTTTGTTGGGCAAGTATCCCAACCTACAAATTAAATTCTATATTGCAAAGCCTGTGTGATATGCATTGAAGTAATATTTTCTGAATTATCCAAGTCTGCGATAGTTCTTGCAAGTTTCAAAATTCTATCGAATTTTCTTCCGGAAAGTTGATATTTTACAGCTGCCATTTTCAAAATTTCTTCTGAGGCTTTATCAATTTGACAATATTTTGGAATTAATTTTGAAGTCAAATCAGAATTTGTAAGAATTTTTTCATCCTTATATCTTTCATACTGGATTTTTCTTGCATTTACAACTCGTTTTCTTATATCGGCTGATGACTCTGAACTTTGTTTTGTATTGATAAGTTCTTCTGCGGTAAGTCTAGGAACTTCTACCTGTAAATCAATTCTATCCATCAAAGGTCCTGAAAGTCTTGATTTATATTTTTGAATTTGATATTCAGTACAAGTACATCGTTTTTCTTTATCACCTAAAAATCCGCAAGGGCAAGGGTTCATAGCACCTAAAAGAATGAAATCTGCTGGATATTTAACAGAATTTTTAACACGAGAGATAGAAATTTCGCCATCTTCAAGAGGTTGACGAAGAACTTCTAACACGTTTCTTGGAAATTCAACCATTTCATCAAGAAATAAAACTCCCCTATGTGCAAGTGTAATTTCACCAGGTTTTGGAGAAGTTCCCCCACCAATGATGCCAATAGCTGAAGCCGTATGGTGAATTATTCTAAAAGGTCTTTTTGTAACCAAAGGATGAGATTCTGAAAGTAAACCGGAAACAGAATAAATCTTTGTAAGTTCAATAGCTTCTTGTGGAGTTAGTGGTGGTAAAATTGACTGAAAACATTTTGCCATCAAGGTTTTCCCTGACCCTGGAGAACCCACCATAAGCATATTATGTCCACCTGCTGCAGCTATTTCAAGTGCTTTTTTAGCTTTTTGTTGACCTTTTACGTTTTTGAAATCAAATAAAATTTCTTCATCTTCAACATTTGCAAGATAATCTTCCAACTTACTTTTTACTGGAGCTAAAGGTGTATCAACAAAGTTATTCACGACATCTGTTAAGTGTTCAGCACCGTAAACTTCAACATCACTTGTAAAAGAAGCTTCTACAAGATTTTCTTTCGGAATGATAACTTTCTTTATCCCAACATCTTTTAAACCCTCAACAAGTGGTAGTACTCCATTTGTTTTTCTCAAGTGACCATCAAGAGAAAGTTCTCCGATAAATCCCCAGCCCTCAATATCTTGTTGATTTAAAAGACCTTCTTCAATCAAAATTCCGATAGCAATAGGTAAATCGTAATTTGTTCCCTCTTTTCTAATATCTGCAGGTGCAAGATTTACAACGACTTTACCACGAGGGAATGTGTATGTAGAATTTTTGATAGCAGAGCGAACTCTTTCTCTAGCCTCATTGATTGCAGTATCAGGTAAACCTACAATACTAACGCTTGGTAGAGAATTTACTGTATCGACTTCAACCTCTATTTTATAAGCTTCTAAGCCAATAACTGAAGATGTTATAACCTTACAAACCATTTATACACCATCTTTCAAATCATGTGCAATAGGTTTCATTTTATCAAAAGTATAAAAATGTTTGTAACCCAACTTTATAAGTTCATCACGAGCTTTATCAAAGTTTGAACCTAAATGTGAAACATCGTGAGAATCAGAACCAACTGTAATGATTTCTCCGCCCAAATCTTTATACAGTTTTAAAATATTTTCTGATGGCATAAAATCTGGAATTTTGTATCTAAAACTAGAGGTATTAACCTCTATACCTTTACCATCTGCAATAACTATTTTTAAAATCTCTGCAATAATATCTTTTACTTTTTCGAAAGGATAATATGTTTTATCATATCTTCTAATTACATCCAAATGACCTAAAATAGAGTAATCCTTGTATTTTTTGATAATATTTAAGATTTCATTGTAATATCTTTCATTAAATTCTTTTTGAGTTTTACCCTCTTGAAATCCGCCATTCCAAAAGCCCAAATTATCAAGTGCATGACAAGATAAAATTATGAAATCAAAATCATAGCTGTTAAAAGTTTTTTGGAATTGTTCAATTGTATGAACTTGCATACCAAATTCCATACCAAATTTTAAGCTAATTTTTTCGCCATATTCTCTTTTAGCTTCATCAAAATCTTTTTTATATTGTCCTACGTCACAACTTGCATTATCAGGAACTTCGTAGTCAATGTGATTTGTAAAACAAAGTTCATCAAAACCCAATTCTAAAGCTCTTTTGATATAAGCTTTTATTGGGACTATTGAATCATCACTATGCTCTGTATGAATATGATAATCTACTAACATAATTTATCCTTTTGTACTATAATCTTACTATGAATAATAAAATAAATAAAATTTTTATAATAAATTTTGGCGGTATTGGTGATGAAATACTATTCTTGCCAACAATTATTTCGCTAAAAAAAGCTTATCCAGATTGCAAAATTACTCTTTGTCTTGAAAAAAGAACTAAATCAATCAAGGATTTAACAGATTTGATTGATGAATTGTATTTTGTAGACATAAAAGGTAAAAACAAGTATTCAGAACTTTTGAAAATGGTATTCAAAGCTCGTTTTGGCAAATACGATGCAATTTTATCATCAGGCGGAAACAAATTAATCAGTCTATTGTTATTCTTAACAGGTATAAAAACAAGAATTGGCTATAATACTGGTAAATTAAGCCAAATGCTACTTACAAATGCAGTAAAATTGAATAAAAATCAATATGCACCAAAAATGTATCATGAACTTGCAACACCTTTAACAGATGTTGTTACAAAATTACCAGAAATTAATGTTCAACCTCAAGCAAAAATAGAAAACTCTGTTCTTATTCACCCTGGGGTTAGCCAAATGAGTATTAAAAAAGGAATTATAAAAACTGTTCCACCTCAAACTTGGGCAAAAGTTTTGAAACTTCTTGTAGAAAAAGGTAAACACGTTATTTTAACTGGTGGGCCTGACGATAAAGAATGTATAGAAATTATTAAAAAAGAATGTGGCACATTTGATTATGATGACTACACTCAAGGTCAAATTAAAAGTTTAAAAGATTTGGCAGAATTAATAGGTAAATCAGAAAAATTCTTATGTTCCGATTCTGCACCATTACACATTGCAGTAGCTCTAAAAACAAGAACTTATGCAATATTTGGTTCAACTGACGAAAACAAACTTATTCCAAAAGCAGATTTTGTTACCGCAATTAAATCTAAAAAACATTGTCCTCTTGCACCGTGTCTTTGGGAAAGAAGACAAACTTCTTGTGCTGAATTGACTTGTTTAGATATTTCAGCAGAAGAAATAGCTGAAATTGTTACAAATTCGTAACATGTAAAATCATGCTTATATGTGCATTTTCAAGCTTTCAACTACATCAAATAGTTGAAATATTTTGCACGTGATATTTTTATGCTATGCTAGTAATGGAGTCAATCCACGACGTATTACACAAGGAAGAAAAGAAAAGGTTAGAAAATTATGGCATTACCAAAAGTAGCGTATTTCTCAATGGAAATTGCATTAGATCAATCGCTAAATACATATTCAGGCGGTTTAGGATTTTTGGCAGGTTCTCACATGTTATCTGCTGGTTACCTACAATTACCAATGGTAGGTGTTACAATGTTATGGTCTTATGGTTACTATGACCAACGTATCGACCACAACGGACAAGTTGAAGTAGCTTATATTAGAAAATACTATGATTTCTTAACAGATTTAGGTATCTCAACAGAAATCGATATTTTCGGCGAAAAAGTTAAAGTTAAAGCATACAGAGTAGAACCAGAATTATTCGGTTCTTGCCCAGTATATTTATTAACAACAGACGTAGAAGGCAATAGCGACTGGGCTAGAAGCATCTCTCACAGATTATATGACGGCAACGAAAAAATCAGAATTGCTCAAGAAGTAGTTCTTGGTGTTGGCGGTGTAAGAATCTTACAAAAAGCAGGATTTAAATTTGACGTTATCCACATGAACGAAGGTCACGCTCTTCCTGCGGCATTTGAATTATTAAAACAAGCTAAAGGCGATTTAGAAGCAGTTAAAAAACAAACTGTATTCACAACTCACACTCCAGTTGCAGCTGGTAACGAAGTGCATTGGGTTGATACATTAATGGAAGGTGGATACTTCCAAGGTGCATCAAGAGAAACTGCAGTATCTTTAGGTGGAGAAAACTTCTCACTTACAGTAGCAGCTTTGAAAATGAGCCGTATCGCTAACGCTGTATCACAATTACACGGTCTTGTTTCTAACAAAATGTGGGAACACGTTGAAGGCAGATGTCCTATCCGTGCTATCACAAACGCAGTAAACTTACATTACTGGCAAGATCCACGTATGAACGGTGACAAAACTTTCGCACAATTATTGGCAGCTAAAAAAGAAATGAAAACTTCTTTATTTAAATATGTTGCTAACGTAGCTGGTAAAAGATTTGACCCAGATGTATTAACAATCACTTGGGCAAGAAGATTTGCTGACTACAAACGTGCTTGGTTAATCTTAATGGATAATGACAGAATTATGAAATTGCTTAACAGCAACAAAATTCAAATTATCTTCGCTGGTAAATTCCACCCAGATGATGTTATGGGTAGAGAAATGTTCAACAAATTGTTGAACCGTTCACACTCAATGAAGAACGTAGTTGTATTACCAGGTTATGAATTACAATTAAGTAAGAGATTAAAAATGGGTACTGATGTATGGTTGAATACACCATTAAGACCATTTGAGGCATCTGGTACATCAGGTATGAGTGCAAATGCTAATGGTGCTTTACACTTATCTATCTATGATGGTTGGACAGTTGAAGGTACATTCAATGGTATCAACGGTTACTCTGTTGAGTACGAAGGACTTGATGACGATATTCCATGGGAAGAAAGACATTGGAAAGATCATGAATATATCATGAACACTATCGAAAACGAAATCATTCCTACATACTACGAAAACAAAGAAGAATGGGCTAGAATGATGCGTCAAGCTATCAGAACAGCTGAAGCATACTTCAACTCAGACCGTATGGTTATTGAATACTATAACAGAATTTATCGTTCAATCGCTCACGGTGACATCAGCGATACTGATGATAAAAAAGAAAAGAAATATATCAATACAAAACCAACATTTGATGCTTGGAAATACGCTAACATCAAATAGGATAATTTCTTATAAAACAAAAAATGGCGGAACAAGATTTTCTTGTTCCGCCATTTTATTATGAGGCGAAGCCTTTAATCTTCGCCTATATATATCATTTTTCTAGAATTATTTCATCAGGATTTAAATACCAAGATGGATAAATTTCAAGTGGTATTAAAACAGCGTTTGCATTATTTGTACTAAATTTTAAAGTTGAATTTGAGCCTTTCATTTTGACTTCAAAATCTTTTGTTATAGGACTTCTAAATTCAACAAGTTGCAATTTACCTTTAAAAGTATCCTCGTAAATATTTTCAGAAACCTTTTTCAATTCAATATTGTCAATATTATTTGCCCAGCTTTGTGGAAGTTGTTTCAAGTCTTTGTTTCCTAAAATTTCATCAATCATTTGCAAATCTTGTTTTGAGTATGAGTGTTTAATATCTTTATCAGTTTTTACAAAATAAATCAAACCTTTATCTTGAACAAGTTTGTAGTTATTTGTTAAAACCCATTTTATAATTTTATTTATTCTAAGCATAGGTAAAATTTCGTCGTGAACAATATTATTTGATTTTAGAATAATTATTCTAGGCGGATGTTTTTTAATTTGTTCTAGTGCAATATCTTCTTCTTTTTCGCTTGTAAAATTAAAATACGAAATCATATTACAAGGACTTTTTCTTTCAAGATAAAAATAATTTAGTCCTCTATTTGTTAAATCTAAGATATAATCATCTTTTGCAGAATTTTTATTAACAAAATTTCTCATATCTTCAATGTTTTGTTTTTGAACTTTGTTCATTTCAAAGTCACGACCTTGAGCAGAATTATCCCATTTGCCGTTGAAATTTAGTCCAATAAGAACTAAAAGCAAAATTGTAAAAACATATTTTGTATATTTTAGCCAAATTGATTTTGTAATCATAAATATAAAAGGTAAAAGGATTGTTATATATGCAATAGAAATGTATCTGATTCTTGAAAACATAATATAATCAATTCTTGTAAGTGCATAAATGCTTGATACAACTGCAAATAGTGTTGCGAAGGCATATACAAAAGTTAGTTGTAAGTTTTTGTTTTTAAAGGCTTTAAATCCCTCTAAAACAAAACAAGGTGTAGCTAAAAGAGCAAATAGTTTTATAAAGTTTGACCAAACCTCTGTCCCTTTGAAAACAGGAAAACCATTTGCATAAGATAATGTGTCAGATATTAAATGGTAATTGTATGCACCTACGATAAAATCTTTTAATAACATTTTAAAGAATAAGTAAGTTACTACAAGATATAAAATTTTTACCATTTGTTTGCGTTTTACAAGTTGATAGAACATGTAAATTGCAGGTGGAAATAATCCTATTGCAAAGAATATTCCCATAGGTAGCCAAAAAGCACTCATTAAAAATACTGCAATAATATACCATTGAAGCCAAAATACCGGTTTTTTGCTAAGCATTTCTTTTTTTAAAAATCCTAAGGTAATCAAAAAATATATATTGAAATAATAAAATGAATTTACTAAAATACCTGTAATAAAAATAGGTGTTTTAGAAAAAATTAAAAACCCTAAAAATAGTGATAATATTAGGTTTAAGTTATAAATTAAAGTTTCTGCAAGTAAAAAAGAATAGACTGTATATTCTCCAAAAACCTTATTTGCAACGTAACCTGAAAAAATATCGTTATATCCGTGAATCAGGTTTATATCTTGAAAAATTTTAAAACCTTGAAAATGTGTAAGGTAATATGTTCCAAATTTTTCTCCAAAATGGTAATCATCAATATTTACTGTTCCAAAATTATAAGAATGTCCAAAAACAAGTAACAGTAATGGAATTATAGCAAGTGGCGAAACTTTTTTATCTTTAAAAATAATCTTAAAATAAATGTCAGCGTTTGCTAAAACAATTAAAAATAAAACTATAAATAATAAAATTGGATATTCTGTTAAATTTCTACTTGGATAAAGCAAGAAATACATAAAGGTAGAAAGAGTTTGTAATATCTGTAAAATCTGAGGGTTTCCCTCTCTTAGAGGCAGTTTTATATCTTTTACAAAATCTTTTATTTCAAAAGTTGGTAAAACCTTTTTTAATACAAAAAAGCATAAGAAAAATATTGCTACGTAAATTCCATAAATAGCGTAATCAATGGATTTGTTGTAGTTTGCAAAAATGGTTGAACCGATTACAAGTTCTGATAAATTTGTACATTCATAAAATGAATATAAAATCTTGTATATAAAACAACTTAGCCCACATGAAATGACAATGCATAAGGCATAATTAATTATTAAACTGTTCATAGCCAATATCTTTTAAAATTCTTTTGTTTTTTCGCCAATTTTTTTCTAATTTTACGTAAAGTTCAAGATAAACTTTTTTCTCTAAAATTTCTTCAAGCTCTTTTCTTGCTTCCATACCAATTTTCTTTAAAAGAGAACCATTTTTACCAATCAAAATACCTTTTTGACTCTTTTGTTCGCAATAAATTACTGCATAAATTTTGTCGATATTTTCTTGTTCTTCGTAACGTTCAATTTTAACAAAAACAGAGTGTGGAATTTCGTCTTGAGTATTTAATAAAATCTTTTCTCTAATGATTTCTGTTGTAATAAATCTCATATTTTCATCTGTTACGGTATCATCATCAAAGAATTTTATACCTTCTGGAAGTTTTGAAAATAGTGTTGAAATAAGTTCATCAACATTTTTATTATTTAATGCAGAGATTTTTATTACAGGTAAATTTTTGCCAGCAAAAAGCTTTTTATATGTTTGAAGATTTTCTTCAATCTTTTCTTCAGAAGCTAATTTGTCAGTTTTATTCATAACAATATAAACAGGAGTTGTTGTTTGAAGAAGATTTTCGCTAATCCATTTGTCGCCTTTTCCAGCCTCTTCTGAACCATCTACCAAAAATAAAATCAAATCACTATCAGGTAGTGCAATTTTAGCCTCGTCTACAAGACATTCGCCAAAATCGTTCAAGGGTTTGTGAACTCCTGGAGTATCAATAAAAACTATTTGACCTCTATCGTCTGTAAAAATACCCTTGATGCGTTTTCTAGTTGTTTGAGCTTTGTCTGTTGCGATAACAATCTTTTGCCCAAGAATTGCATTCAAAAGTGTTGATTTACCTACGTTTGGTCGTCCTATTATTGTTACAAATCCGCTTTTCATATTTATAGGATACCATAAATTAAAAAAATATTTTATTTTTTTCTTTTAAATGCTAAAATCTAAATAAGGAGAGTTTAATTGAAAAATCCTCTAGCCAAAAGATTATTGATAGCATTTATACTACTAATTTTGCCTTTCGGCTTTATTGCTGAGGGTAAGGTTTCTGCTGTAAAAATTGACACAAGACCAATAACCTTAACGCCTGAGGAAAATTCTAAAGCAACTCAAACTCCAGTAGTTGAAAAAGCAACACCTGTGGAAATTAAAACTCAAAAAGTTGCAACAACACAAATTCAACAATCACAAACTCAGGCAAGACCTCAAACACAAAGAGTCGTTCCTAAAAAAAGAACAGTTCAAACAAGACCAGCAGTCTATAGAATACGTTCATCTTCAAGACCTGTTGCAACTCAAAGTGCTGTTAAAGAAACTCCTAAAAATCCACCTTTAGAGGTTTTGGATTTTGATGCAAATTATAATGTAGTTGGGGCAAATGATACTGATAGTTATTTAATTGTACCTATTGATAAAGAAAAATTAGCTAAAGAAAAGAAAAAAGCTGAATACGAAGATTTTACAAATACTTTGATGAAGGATTCACCAAAACCTTTAACAACAGGGTTAAAAATAAAAAGTAAATTTCATCAAAATTTAGGTGTAAAAACTCATAGATTTTTATCAAAAGTCCGCCATTCAAAAGCTTTTAAAATTTTATCAGGATTATTGTTTATAATGCTTTTGGTAAGTGTATCTTATTTAGGATATTTAATTTATCAAAGAAGAAAGATAGAAGAAGTTCTTGAAGAAGAAAAACCAATTTCACCTGATGAAAAAGAAAATGAGTTAATCCAAGCTATGAAAGAGTTTGAGAAAACAGAAGAAAGCCATGAAAAACTTGGACAAAAACAATATATCAATGAAGTTGAAACTTATAGAAATTTAGACGGCTTTAAAAAAGACGAGGTTTCAGAAGATATTTTAAAAACCCTAAAAACTATCGAAAATGCACAAAAAAATGACGTTCCTTTGACTCTAAAAGAAAATGTATCAACAGATGGTTTTAAAAAACATGAATATGCATTTGATGAAAAAATAGGTGAACTTTCCGACGAAGAGGGAATGGCACTTTTTGATGAAGAAGATGATGAAAATTCTTCTGAATTGGACGATTTGGCTTTGAGTTATTATGGCGGTGAATCAGAACTTTTCAACTCAAACAAAGATGTTAAAAACAATGAAATATTTATCATTGAAGACGAAGAAGAAACTGATAAATATGATATTGTTGAAGAAGAACCAAAAGAGGAAACTCCTCAACAAGAACCTGAAACGCCTGTAATAGAAGAACAAAAACAAGAAGAACCTCAAGAGGAAGTGACTAAAGCTCCTCAACTTGATGTTGAAAATCTACACTTAAAAGAAAATTATCCTCTTGATGATAATAAAGGTATAGCGTTATTAAATTACCACGATACAGATGCTTTAATAGGTTATATTGGAGATAAAATTACTGTATTAAAAAGATTTGCCAAGTCTGATAATACAGAAAATTTATCAGTTAGAGTTTATGAAGAAATTGGCTATGATACAGTTCAATATCTTGTTAGAATAGGTATGTTTAAAGGTATAATAGAGGTTACAAACACTTCTATTAAGTTATTATTAGATTTATAAATATGAAAAAATTCCTTTTAGTTTTAATATGTTTAATTTTTATAGTAACAGGTTGCAAACCAAAACAAGATGATAAACTTGTTTTTGCAAGCTGGGGTTCAAAAACAGAAGTGCAAATTTTAAAAGACTTAATTTCTGATTTTGAAAAAGAAAATCCAGACATAAAAGTTGAATTTTTGCATATTCCACAAAATTATTTTCAAAAATTACATCTTATGTTTGCCTCAAACCTAGCTCCAGATGTGATTTTTATCAACAATTTAAACATTCCAGTTTATGAAAAATATCTTTTAGACTTAAATGAAATCATAAAAAATAAGGAAGATTATTATCCACAAGTTTTGGATACTATGACTTACGAAAATAGACTTTTGGCTATTCCTAGAGATGTTTCAACTCTTGTTGTTTTTTATAATAAGGATTTGTTTGATAAAAATAATATTCCATATCCAAATGAAAATTGGAACATGATAGATTTCTTAAACATTGCCAAAAACCTTACTAATAACGGTGTATACGGTATTTCTTTTGAGGAAAATTCTCTATTTTATTTACCTTATATGAGAGCGTTTGAGGGTGGAATTTTATCCTCAACAGGTGAACAAATTATGAATAGCGAAAACTCTCAAAAAGGTATTCAGTATTATTCTGATTTGAGAAATAAATATAATGTTGCACCTAAAAAATACCAGTCAGCTTCTGAAACAATGGCTCAAATGTTTATAAATGGTAGACTTGCTATGCATTTGTCAGGTCGTTGGCTTGTTCCAAAATATAGAGAAGATATAAATTTCGACTGGGATATAATAAATTTTCCAAATGTAAATGGCAAAAGCTCTGTAACTCTTGATTCTTCAGGTTATGCTATTACAAAAACTTCTAAACACAAAACAGAGGCTGTAAAATTAGTCGAATTTTTATCTTCAGACAAGGCTATTCAAAAATTCACAACAACAGGTTTGATAGTGCCAGCAAGAATTGATACAATAAACTCTTCTGCATTTCTTGATAATAACAAGCCTAAAAACGCAAAAGTTTTTGTAGACGTGATTAAAAATTCTGAAAAAACACCTGTAAATAAACACTACAAAGAAATTACAGACAAATTAGACGAACAACTAAATTATAGCTTTAATGAATAAAACTAAGCTGCAACATTTAGTCTGTGTGGTTTATGATTTGGTTTGTTAGGTTTTTGTGGTTTTTGAGGTTTTTCAGCCTTTGTTGGTTTTTGTTCTTCTTTTGGTTTTAAAGCTGAAGTATCATAAGTCAAAGAGCCTTTTGACTGGTCTTTAAGTGCACCTTTTACAGCGTTAGGGTAATTGTCTAATTCTTTATCAAGTTCTCCGTTATTGATTTTTTCAATAACTTCGTCCATATATTTTTGAGTGTTTTCTTTCATTTCAGGATGAGCTTCAACCCAATCATGTAATGACACATCACCACGTGTATGGTTGCATTCACCACATTCTAGTAGATAGTTTTCAACTCTATCTCTACCACCTTTAGCTTGTGGTTTTACGTGTTCGATTGTGCCAACTGATAGTTTTAGTAATCTAGCACCAACTTTTCCTGATGTTTGCCCTGCATATTTTACAATAAATGCATCAGAATTATTTTTTGAAGTTGGTAATTCTTCTGCTAATTTTTGAAGTTGGTTATATTTTTCTTCATCTTCGATTTTTGATTTAGAATCCTTAATATCCGCAATTACTGATTTTCTTACATTCTTCATTGCTTCTTCTGTTTCAGTTGGTAATTTTGCATAACTTTCTGTTAATTTTGAAAATCTTTCACTTACTTCAGGATTAATTGTTTTTGCTACTTCATTAATTTTTGCAAAAGTATTTAATTGAACCTCTTTGCAAGCTTTTATAGAGTCTACTCTACTTTCTTCCATAAAGTTTTTGAAAGTTTTTTTAGGATTTTCTTTTCCCCATGCTTCAAATCTATTAAATGTGCCTTTTTCAGGTTTGTGCATAAACTCTTCATAAGGTTTAAGTGTGTTTATGTAATGTTCTGCCGTATCACTTTTGCTTAAATCTTTTCTAACTTTATCCATATCTTCATTAGTAAGCATCTTTGTACCACAGCATGGACAAGATACATGACCAAATGAACGAACTAAGTCTTCTTTTTTTCCAGTAAAGGAAATGTTATTGTATAACAAAGCCATCATTGTTGTCGGTTGAGGCAACTTTGGTCTTTGAATTGGATTTGTTAATGCTGGTACTTGAGGCTCTGCTTTTTTAGTAGCCTTTGTTTCTGTTAATCTTGAAAAATTTGGATTGAAGTTAATTATTGGATTTATCATACTGTTTTAAAGTACGTAAAAATATAATTTGCTAGTTTTTCTTCAATTATTAACAAATATTAATGACTAGTTTAATTTTTTCAAAACTTTTTCTAATGTTTTTAGCTTTTGTTTGTCTGTTCCTAGTCCAGTTAAAAGCATTGAGGATTTTTCATTAGTCTTTTCATCTTCAATTCTGTTTTCATAAAGTTCTTCTGATAATTCAAACCCTGTCATGCTTTTATGTTTAACCAAAATCTTTGTGACGTCGTTATAGTTACAAAATTCTACATTTTTGCAACTTTCTTTTAATTCTCTTATGTTTTCTATCAATTCATCAATTTTTTTTCTGCCTTTTGCGGAATTAAGATAATTGATATTTTTTTCGATAGAGGCTAAAAGAGGATAAGACGGAGAAGTTGTATTAATCAATTCTAAAGCCTTATCGCTATCTAGATTTGTATTATTATGTAAAAGTGCTGTTGGATTTAGACCCCCAGCTGTCTTATGTAAAGACTGTACAGTAAAATCTGCAATTTCGATAGAAGTTTCTGGTAATTTATTTGAAAATGGATATAATGCACCATGAGCTTCATCCACAATTAAATAAGTATTTGTTCTTTTGCAGATTTCTTTTATCAATTTTATATCAGAAGTTATTCCCTCATAAGTTGGGGAAGTTACTATAATTGCTTTTGGCTGATGTTCTTCTAGTAAATTTTTTATGTAATCAATATCAAGAGCTTTTGGAATACCAAAATTTTCATCCATTTCTACTTCATAAAAAATTGGAGTTGCTCCAGCAAGTTTAATAGCGTTTTTGTGACAAATGTGGCTATCTTTCCAAACTAAAACCTTATCTTCTTTTTCAACACAAGTTAAAATCGCACCTATAATACCACTTGTAGAACCATTTGTTAGAAAATGTGTTCTTTTAGATTTGTAGATTTTACTTGCTTTTTCTTCTGCTTTTTTTAATGCGTCTTGTGGGTTATGTGCATCTGTTTCTGAAATGTCATATTTATAAAATTGTCTAAATTTTGATAAAATAAAAAACTTTTGACTATGAGAGGGTGTTGTAAATAAGTTTACAAAATTTTTCTTTTTTAATAATTTAAGTAAACTCATTATTCATTATTCTCCGTATCAACCTTAACCTGCATATCATCTGCAAGTGAATTTGGTGATGCCATTCTAGCTTCGTGTGCTGCTTGAGCCGCTTGATCAGCTGCATCCTTCAAGAATTTATTAAGCATTTCTTGGCTTTCTCTTTCTGCCTTATCTTTATTTGGTTTATCAAGAATATAACCAACAATATAACCCAAAAATCCTATTGCAAAACAATATGGCATAATTTCTACTAGAGTTCTTGTTACTGAATCGTAAGTTATACCGCCATTAAAAGCCATGTGAAAAGCACTATAAACAAGCCATGTTATACAAAATAACAAAAGTGAAAAAAATATTCTATGATTTATTCTTGTCGTTTTGTGCTTATCTTTCTTTGCCATTTTATTTATTTAAAAGTTCCATATTCTTTTTCATACAGTATTGAATTAAGATCATCTTATCAATGTTATTTAGAATTAAGAATCTACCAGATAAAATGTAGCTGTCATCGTCTTGTTTTTCAATTCTTATAAGTTGAATTTTGCAAGTAATTGTTTGTTCATCAGATAAAACAATATCAACATTGTATTCTGTATCAATATTAATATGGTTAGCTGATTTGAACTTCATACCACCAGCTGACAAGTCAAGAGTTTGAATTTCATAAGATACATCGCCATTATATAGTTTCGTGTTTTGTAAGAATGTGATACGAGTGAATTTTCTTCTTTGTAAAAATCTATGCTTAACAGGGTTTGCAACTGTAAGAAGGTTGTTCTCCATATCAGATGCATAAGATTCAAAATATAACATACCGTTGTCTGTTTGAGAGAAAAATTCGCAAATGTGGTTAATTTCTATCCCTTTAGTTGGGTAATTAACTTTCATTTTAAAACTTTGTTCGTCTACGTCTACAACTTTACCAATATTTGTAAGTTTAAAGTCTTTTGGTACTATTATGACGTTTTGGTCAAGTTTTACAAGTTCACGCATGTTATATTATACCTTTCTTATTATTGATTTTACGATGTTAAAACAACTTTTACAGTACCTACAGATTTTGCTTTTACGTTGGTACTGATTTCATTATACCCCATAATTGCAATTTGTGGATACGTTCTTTCGATGAGTCTTCTGAAAGCAAGTCTAATTGGTGATGAACAAAGAATTACAGGTTGTTCCCCAGTTTTTGTAATTGCTGTTTGAAGTTCTGTATTTAAGCTATCTAAAAGTTTTCTTGTAAATTCAGGGTCAAGCGTTAAACTTTGTCCGTCTGGACTTACACCTTTTGCGATAGTGTTTTCAACGTCAGGTGACAAGGTAATTGCCATTAATTCACCTGTACTTGCCAAATTTTGTTTACAGATACTTCTTGCTAAAGCTTGTCTTACTTGTTCTGTTAAGTAATCAGGGTTTTGGCTTATTCTGTATTGAATACTAATTGTTTCTAAAATTGATTTCAAATCTCTTACAGGAACTCGTTCTCTCAACAAGTTTTGCATAACAACTTGAATTGTAGAAATTGGAATATCTTTTGTAACGTCATTAACGTAATCTTCTGAAACCTCGTTTTTCAAGTTGTTAATAAGTTGTTGAACAGCATCTCTTGAAAGAATTTCTGAAGCATTTTTCTTAATGATTTCAGTTAAGTGAGTTGAAACTACAGCAGATGGGCTTACAACTGTGTATCCACTCGCCTCTGCATAATCCTTATCTTTTTCATCAATCCACAATGCAGGTAAACCAAATGCTGGTTCAATTGCACTAATACCAGTAATATTTGGATTATCAGGAAGTCCTGATGAGTTCATTGCTAAGCTCTTATCAGGGTAAACTTCGCCTGATTCAATGCCAACACCTTTCAATTTTATTTGATAAGTATTTGGTGCAAGTTGAAGATTATCTCTAACTCTAATTGACGGCAATACAATACCTAAATCCAAAGCTGTTTGACGTCTGATTTGTGCAATACGTTCAAGTAAATCACCGCCCATATCAACATTTAGTAAAGGTACTAGTCGATAGCCTACCTCAATACCAATGTCTTCAACATTAAGAAGTTCCATAACGCTTTCTTTTGAAGCTTTTTTATTACGTTTATTAGAAGCTTTTTTAGCTTTTTCAGCTTTTTCAGCCTCAGCTTTAGCTTCTTCTTCTTTTTTCTTTGTATCTTCGTATTTATAATAAGCTACAACCCCTGAGCAAGCACCGATTACCATAAATGGAATAGTTGGTAACCCTGGAACTAAGCCTAAAAGCATTAATAGACCGCAAATTACACCTAAAACTCTAGGATCAGAGAATAATTCCTTGCTAATATCTGCTGATAATGATGAATCTTGACCACCTGCACGTGATACAATCAAACCTGTTGATAATGAAATAATCAACGCAGGTAATTGAGAAATCAAACCATCACCAATAGTTAAAATAGTATATGTTTGAGTAGCTGTTAAAGGATTCATTTTTAACATCGCCATACCGATAATCAAACCGCCAACGATGTTAATAACAGTAATGATGATACCAGCCATGGCATCACCTTTAACGAACTTAGAAGCACCATCCATAGTACCGTAGAAATCCATTTCTCTTTCTAAATTACGTCTTCTTCTTTTAGCCTCTTCTTCACTAATCAAGCCTGAATTTAAGTCGGCATCAATACTTAATTGTTTACCAGGTAATGAATCCAAAGTAAATCTGGCTGATACTTCAGAAATTCTGGTAGCACCACCTGTGATTACCATAAAGTTAACTAAAACTAGGATAACAAAGATTACTGCCCCAACAACATAGTTACCGCCGACAACGAATTCACCGAATGCATTAATTACGTTACCAGCCTCACCATATAATAAAATTAACCTTGTTGTAGAAATGTTCAGACCTAATCTAAATAAGGTTGCAATCAAAAGAATTGTTGGAAAACTTGAAAAGTCCAATGGTTCTTTTGTGTACAAACAAGTTAACATAATGATTAAGGCAAATGCCAAATTCAAGGTTAACAAAATATCCAATAATGCTGCAGGAAGTGGTAAAATCATCATGCCAACGATAACTACTAGTCCAATGGCTAGTACTATATCATTGTTTTTTAAAAGCTCTGCTAATTTAGCTTTATTCATGAAATTCTACTTATCTCCTACCTTATCTTGTCTGTTTGTTCTTAAATACCATCGCTAAGATTTCTGCAACCGCAACGAACATATCTGACGGTATTATACCATCAATTGGTACTAAATTGTACAAGGCTCTCGCAACTGCTCTGTTTTCTACGATAGGTACTTTGTTATTTTCAGCGATTTCTCTAATCTTAAAGGCAACAAAATCAACCCCTTTCGCAACTACAATAGGTGCTGGAGCAATTGATTTATCATATTTCAATGCAACTGCATAATGTGTTGGGTTGGTTACTACAACATCCGCTGTTGGAACAGATGACATCATTTTTTGTTGTAACAATTTCATACCAGCAGCTCTGATTCTTGCCTTAATTTTAGGATCACCATCTATATCTTTCATTTCATCCTTAACTTCTTGTTTTGTCATTTTTAAGGATTTTTCGTATTCCCAGTTTTGGTAAATTCTATCAAAAATACCGATAATAATCATTGCAATACACATATCAATAATCATTTGAGTAAGAATAGAACCTATTACCATAAATCCGGTTTGTACATCTGCACCTAAAATTCCGTATAATTCATCAAGTCTTGATTTTACTACTGAAAAACCTGTAAAACCGACAATTAAAAGTTTTAACAATGATTTTGCAAATTCGACCATTTTCTTTGTATCAAAAAGGTTAAACAATTTTTTCATCCCATCAAGGGCTTTTTTAGGTGAAATATTATCAAATTTTGGCTTGATTTTATCTATCGCAAATACTTTGCCGACTTGCATTCTAATAACAATTACGCCAACTACGAACAAGGCTAAAAATAGTGGAACTAAGATTTCAGCACAAGCTCTAGCATAAGGAGCAAAGATTGCAATAATATCGTCTGTGCTTATTTCAGCTGGATTAAGGTGTGTAAATGCCATAACCATAGTGGTTTTGAATTTATCTAAAATATAGCCTGAAAGTACGCTAATAATACCTACACCAGTTGTAAGAATTAGTGCAGAAGATAAATCTCTACTATTGACTATATTACCTTTTTTGCGTTCCTTCTCTCGTCTACGAGGGGTCGCTTTTTCCGTTCTTTCTGCTCCGTCGTTCGCCATTTTCTTCTACAACCTCTCCTAGAATAATACCGATACTGCTGTTAAAGTTTTTTCTAAAGCTACTGCTATGTATTCACTCATTGGTCTTACAAAGATTAAACATAGAAGTAAACCAATATATATCTTTAACGGCATTGCTACCATAAATACGTTCATTTGTGGCATCATTTTTGAAACAAAGCCCATTAGTACATCCTTAATTAAAAGTACACCGAAGATTGGTAAAGCTAAACCAACCGCCACGGTGAACATTTGACCCATTAAGTACATACATTCTTGAACGATTTTTCCATTTATAAAAAATCCATATCCAACAGGCACACTTGCAAAGCTATTATATACTGCAGAAAACAACCATTGATGAGCATTTAGGGAAATAAATATCATCGCTGTAAGTAGAGTATAAGCTTGCGTAATAACAGGTGAAGATGTTCCTGTTGTTGGGTTCAAAGCTTGTGATACTGATAATGACATTTGTATTGCAAACAAGTTTGCTGCCATATCAACTGCTATAAAAATTAAATTTGTACAAAAACCAATTAAATAACCAATGAAAAATTCTTTTAATAGAATTACGAATAATTCTGGCATAACCGTAGGCATTACAAAGTTGCTTGATGCATGTACAAATGGAAACATAATAAAAGCAATTATTGCACATAACCAAATTTTAACTTGATAAGGAATTGGGTAAGTTGAAAATAGAGGTGCAGAAGCAAGCAATCCACTAATTCTAGTGAATACAGCAATAAATAAAATTATTTTTACTGGTGTAAAGATTGCTAATAAACTTGTGTCCATTTATTTATCCTAAGTTTAACCCTTAATTAATTCTGGTATCATATCGTAAAATTCGTTTATTGATGTAATAAAAATGCTTGTTAGCCAAGGTAGTAAAACAATCAACGCTAAAATCCCTGCAATAATTTTTGGTACAAAGGTAAGAGTTGATTCTTGAATTTGTGTAACTGTTTGGAAAATACTAATAACCAAACCGACTACCATACCAACTAACAAAATAGGTGATACCATTTCTAAAGTTACGACAAATGTCTTTTGTAATAAGTTTATAATTATATCCATTTTTTATTATCCTTAATGTATTACCGTGAATCCCTCAACAAGAGATTTAACTATCAAATACCATCCATCAATCATTACAAACATGATAAGTTTGAAAGGTAATGCAATCATTGTTGGAGGTAAGAACATCATACCCATTGCAACAAGTACACTTGAAATAACAATGTCTATAACTAAGAATGGTAAATAAATTACAAAACCAATTTTGAAAGCTGTTTTTAATTCGCTCAAAATGAATGATGGAATTAAAACATAAGTTGGAACATCATCCATGTTTTTTGGTTTATCTAATTTTGCCATTTTTACAAATAAAGCTAATTCTTTTTCATCAGTTTGAGAAAACATAAAATCTCTAACTGGAACGAGTGCTTTGTCTAATGCAGCTTGTTGTGTAATTTGGTTTTTCATATAAGGTTGAATAGCTGTATCATTGATTTTGTTAATAGTTGGTGACATTACAAAGAAAGTTAAAATAAGAGCTAAGCTTATCAAAACTTGGTTTGGTGGTAAAGAACCAACTCCAATAGCTTGTCTTGTAATAGCTAGTACGATTACAATTCTGACAAAAGCTGTTGTCATAATAAAGATACTTGGTGCTAAAGTTAAAATAGTCAACCAAATAAGAATTTGAATACCATTAGAAAAATCTTGTGGTGTTTGTGCGGTTTGCATTCCGATATTGATATTCGGAAAACTTAATGTTGCATTTGCTTGTGGTACAAAAGCCAACAAAGACAAGCATAGTAGCATTATTTTATTTGCTATATTTTTTTTCATTTTCTTCTACCTACGATTTGTGATATATTTCCCCACATGTATTTTACACTATATCCAAAATCTAGGCTATTTCTTAACTTATCGCAACAAAAAAGAGCCAAATTATTAATTTGACCCTTTTTAATAATTATTTAAATTTTGTCGTTCCGAACTTCTTTCGGAATCTTGACGGGTTTTATAAGTTCCGTCGAGGTCCTGAATCAAGTTCAGGACGACAATTCGTTTACTTACGCATTTTCTACGGCGTAAACACTAACTTGTTTTCTATCACGTCTGTGTGGTTCGAATTTAACAACACCATCGATTAATGCAAATAATGTATCATCTTTACCGATACCTACATTGTTACCTGGGTGGAATTTTGTTCCTCTTTGTCTAACGATGATGTTACCAGTTTTAACAGCTTCGCCACCATAGATTTTTACGCCTAAACGTTGAGCTTCTGAATCACGTCCGTTACGTGTAGAACCCATCCCTTTCTTATGTGCCATTTTTATACCTGCTTTCTAATTATTATTGTCTTACTTAACTTTTATAATTTTCGTTACTCGGCTTTGACCGCATAACTAGCACTTATTACTAAGCTTCTTCTGTTGTAGCTTCTTCTTTAGCTTTTTTAGAAGCTGTTGTTCTGATTTTTGAAATCATAACTCTAGTAAATTCTTGTCTGTGTCCTTGTTTTTTTCTATAACCTTTTTTAGGTCTTTGTTTGAACACGATAATCTTTTTAGCTTTGCCTTGTAACATGATTGTTCCTTCAGCACTAGCGTTTTTAACGTATGGTTGACCAACTTTTGATTTTTTACCGTTTACAACCATTACAACTTTATCAAATACAACTTTTGTATCTTTTTCACCTTCAAGAAGTTCTACATCAACGTAACGACCTTCTTCTACTTGGTATTGTTTTCCACCTGTTTCTACGATTGCGTACATTATTCTGTCCTTTCAATTTGAGGAATCGTATCCTTACGGATTTTTACAACGATTTACCTATCTCATACTTTCTTTTCTTCATGATATAGGCTAAAACCTTAGTGTCAAGTACTTAGCCAAAAATTCTTTTCCAAAAATTCTTTTTATCATTCTCTAATTGTTCAATTCTTCTTGCTAATTTTTTATTATCATTTAGAAGTTCGTCAATTTTTTGAGATAAAATTTCATTATCTTTCTTGTAAGAACCAGCTTCTATCAAGGATTCAGCAAATTCTGAATTGCCAATGTGAGATTTTATATCTTCTGCTATTTTTGATGAAACCGCTGTTGCTAACATATCAATAGCTTGGCTTGTCATATTTAGTGGAACATTTCTAACTTCTGGAATTATTGATGTTCCCTCGCTTTGCTGCTCAAGAGATTTTTTATTTTCTTCTTCAATATCTTTTGGTGATTTATGAATGCGATAAGAAATTTGTTCTTTGTTATATCCTTGAGATTTTAAGCTTATACCTTTTTTAATTTTTGCAATAGATGTTTCGTCAAAAAATTCAACACCTTCCATATTTTCATAAATTGCATCGATTTGCCACTCTTTTATGAATGTGTCCAATGCATTTATGTCAATGTAATAGTTGTCTGAATTTAATTTCTTTAGTATGTCTTCTTTTGTAAACATATTCCGGCTTTCTAATTAATTTTATCTTTTTAAATGTCGTTCGATGTCACGATTTTGTGTCTTTTTCGCTAAATCTTCACGCTTATCGTATAATTTTTTACCCTTGCAAAGTGCTATTTCTACTTTTGCTTTGCCTTTTGTTAAAAATACTTCCAGAGGAACGACTGTGTAATTTTCTTTTTTTATCTTTCCGAACATTTTTAGAATTTCTTTCTTCTGTAAAAGAAGTTTTCTAACTCTTTCAGGGTCGTGGTTAAAACGATTTCCTTGTTCGTATGGTGATATGTGACAATTATATAAAAAAACTTCATTATTTTCAACTTTGCAGAAACTATCTTTTAAATTTATTGCACCTTTACGAATTGACTTGATTTCAGTACCAGTCAAAACAATTCCAGCAACATACTTTTCAAAAACTAAATAGTCATGAAAAGCTTTTCTGTTAGTTAAAATAACTTTTTTACCGCTTGTCTTTTGTTCCATAACATGTATTTTAAACCAAACTAAAATCCATGCAAATACCTAATTTTTACAAAATTTACCTTGCCAAGAATCACGACGAATAAGTTCATCATCAATTCTATTTAGAACTTCAAATTTCTTTTGAATCCATCTTGGAGCAATCATATTTCTGATTAAACCGTTACCAGCTAAACGATGAATTGTTGTGTGAGGTGGAAGAATTTCTAAAATATTGCAAACAAGTTTTATGTATTCCTTTTCTTCCATCAAAGAAAATTCGTTATTTGCATACATTTTTTCTAATTGTGTTCCTTGAAGAACAACAAGTTGGTGAATTTTTATACCGTCTACGTCTAAATCTGCTAGAGCTTGAGCTGTTTCCATAGTTTCTTCCGGTGTTTCAAAACAGTCTAAAATCACATGGACACACGTGTTTATGCCATATTTTTTTGTTTTTTCATAAGCTCTTAAAAAGCAGTCATAATCGTGACCACGGTTGATTTTTTTAAGTGTCTTATTGTGAATTGACTGTAAACCATATTCAATCCAAGTTTCGTAGTCATCTTTAAAACCTGCAATAAGTTTCAATTTATCATCATCAACGCAGTCTGGTCTTGTGCCTATTGAAATTCCGACAATATCAGGATGATAAAGTGCACTTGTGTATATTTTTTCTAACTCATTTACAGGTTTATAAGTATTTGTATAGGCTTGGAAATATGACATATATTTTGTAGACTTAAATTTTTCATGCAAATGCACAATGCTTTTTTCAATTTGCTCTTCTATTGGCAAAAATTTAAGTTGTGGTTGAGAAAAACTTCCGTCGCCATCACAAAAAATACAGCCCTTGTCAGAAAGACTTCCGTCACGACAAGGACATGTAAACCCTGCATCAAGAGTAATTTTATACACCTTGGCATTAAATTTCTCTTTTAAATATGCACTAAATTGATTATATCTTTTGTTGTTTATATTAAGACTAAGATTGTTGTTCATCTTCTGGTCTTACTGGATAAACATAGTGTTCGCCACAGTTTGGGCATACAACTTCTTGTTGTTTTCCGTCTTCTGTAACTGCTACTTCAAATAATGTTTTACAACCTGATTGAACACATCTAATTGCCCAAGTTGGTCTTATTAATCTTGCCATATATTTTTCTCCTTTTGTCTATATATAAAAATATATCATGGTTAAAAATTTTTGTAAAATTGTAAATTAGTCACAAATTTTGTCTGTAAGTTTTATTATGTGCCAGCCGAATTGTGTTTGAATAGGTTCTGAGATTTCACCTTTTTTCATTGAAAAAGCTTTTTCTTCAAAAGGTTTAACCATTTGACCTCTATGGAAATAATTCAAATCTCCACCATTTCTGCCTGATGGACAAAGTGAATAACGGTTAGCAAGTGCTTCAAAGCTTGCACCTTTGCTTAGATAAAATTCTAATTGATCAGCCTCAGCTTTTGTTTTTACTAAGATGTGACTTGCTCTTACCATTGGACAATATTCAGCATTTGCCGGTAATGTTAGAATCGCAAAGATTGCAAATAATATAACAAATAATTTTTTCATCTATAGTTCCTCAAACTTTTTGATAATACCTTTTAAACAAATTTTAATGTGTGCATAATTCAAGCCACCTTGCATATAAACCGCATAAGGCGGTCTGATTGGACCATCGGCAGAAAGTTCAATAGTTGAACCCTCAATAAATGTTCCACCTGCCATAATAACCTCATCCACATATCCTGGGATAAGTTCAGGAATAGGTGTTACATAGCCATTGATTGGTGAAAGTGATTGAATTGTTTTACAAAATTCTATCAATGGTTCTGGTGCATTAAAAGTTATAATTTGGATAATATCAGTTCTTGGTGCATCATATTTTGGAGAAGAGATAAATCCCATATCTTCAAATATTTTTGATGCTAGAACCATACCTTTAATAACGTCTGCAACGATAGATGGTGCCATAAATAAACCTTGGAAGATTAATCTATGTTGATTTAACATTGCACCTGATTCAGAACCAACCCCAGGAGCTGTAAGTCTTATGGCAGAAGCTTCTACAAGTTCTTCTTTACCTGCAATATAGCCTCCACATTCTACAAGTCCACCACCTGGATTTTTGATTAGAGAACCGCCGATTAAGTCTGCACCTACTTCGATGGGTTCTTTTTCCTCTGCAAATTCGCCATAACAGTTATCTACAAAGCAGATACAGTTTGGATTTTTAGCTTTCACAACTTTAATAATTTTTTCAATTACCTCAATGGTCAAAGATTTTCTTGTATCGTAACCACGAGAGCGTTGAATAAGTACCATTGTTGTTGTTTCGTCAACTTTTTTTTCTAAAGTTTCGAAATCAATATCATCGTCGTTTAATAAAGGTACTTCGTCATAAATAATTCCGTTACCGATTAAAGAATTTTTCTTTGCAAGTTCATCACCTGTTAATCCAACTACTTGACGCATTGTGTCATAAGGAGTTCCTGCAACGGCAAGAAGTTTGTCGCCGTAATGAAGGTTACCAAATAATGCACAAGCAAGTGTGTGAGTTCCTGTTGCAAAGTGAGTTCTAACAACAGCCTTTTCTGCTTTAAAAACTTGGGCATAAACCTTATCCAAAACTTCACGTCCAAGGTCGTCGTGTCCATAACCCGATACTGTATAAAAATGTTCTGGAGCTACGTGATTATCGACAAAAGCTTTTAAAACTTTTTCTTGATTAAAATCTCTTATTTCTTCTATTTTCTCAAATTGTGGGGCTAGTAATTTTTCAGCCTCTTTAATAATTTCTGTTGCGTTTTTCATAATATGTTTATGATATTGCAATAATGATACTTCGTCAAATTACATAAATTTTAATTAATTGATTAGTAGTAATTATTTTTAGGTTATCTTATAATACGTTTATGGATAATTTAGTAGAAATAAATGACTTATTTGTAGAATACGAAACAAAAAAAGAGGTTTTCAAACCAGCAAAGCATGTTTATGCCGTAAACGGTGTGAATTTAAACATCAAAAGAGGTGAAATCCTTGCAGTAGCTGGTGAATCAGGTTGCGGAAAATCAACTCTTGCAAAAACTCTTTTAAGACTTGTTAAACCAAAATCTGGTGAAATATATTATAAAGAACGCAATATTTTTAAAATGAATTCAAGACTTCAAAAAAGTTATTGTCAAAATGTTAGCATGGTTTTTCAAAATCCTTATGCAAGTCTTAATCCTAAAATGACTGTTTTTGACATTATCAAAGAACCTTTAATGGTGCATTCAAATTTGAGAAATTTTTCTCCTGATTTAAAGACAATAAAAGAAATGTCAAAAGATGAAATCAGAGAAATTGTTTTAGATATTCTTAGACAAGTTGGTCTTGCAGAAAGTGACATGAACAAATACCCACACGAGTTTTCAGGTGGACAAAGACAAAGAATTGCTATTGCAAGAGCATTAATTTTAAGACCTGAATTTGTTATTGCAGATGAACCTGTAAGTGCCTTAGATGTTAGTATTCAGGCTCAAATTATTAATCTTTTAACTGATTTAAAACAACATTATAATTTAACAATGATGTTTATTTCGCATGACTTAAGCGTTATTAAGTATTTGGCTGATAGAGTTGCTGTAATGTATTTGGGTAAAATTGTTGAAATTGGTACTGTTGATGAAATTTTTAATTCTACAAAACATCCGTATACAAAAGCACTTTTAAATTCTGTTCCAAAATTGAACATGCCAATATCTAAAGATTTGACATTGGATGGGGATTTGCCTAGTCCAACTGAAAAACATGTCGGCTGTCCATTTGCCTCTAGATGTTCTCAATGTATGGCTCAATGTAAAGAGGCATATCCTGAAGAGGTTTTATTTACTGATACTCACAGAGTTTCATGCTTTTTGTATAAATAAATAAATTTTTATGATATTATTTATTTGAAAGAAGGAAGTATATAAAATGAGTTTAACAACATATTTAGGTATAGACGTAGGTTCAGTAACTACAAAGTTTGCATTAGTTGATGAAAACGGTAAATACGTTGATTCATACATGCTAAGAACAGCTGGTAAACCAGTTATGGCTGTTCAAAAAGGTTTAAATCAAATAAAAGCACAAGCAAAACAAGAATACGATATTAAAGGTGTTGGTACAACAGGTTCAGGACGTAACTTGGCAGGTGCATTAGTTGGTGCTGACGTTATTAAAAATGAAATTACAGCACACGCAGTTGCAGCAAGTACAAATATTCCTGGGGTTCAAACAATTCTAGAAATCGGTGGACAAGATAGTAAAATCATTATCTTGAGAGATGGTATCGTAACAGATTTTGCTATGAATACAGTTTGTGCAGCTGGTACAGGTTCATTCTTAGACCACCAAGCACAAAGATTAAATGTTCCTATTGAAGAATTTGGTGATACAGCACTTCGTTCAGAAAATCCTGCACGTATTGCTGGTAGATGCGGTGTATTCGCAGAAAGTGACTTGATTCACAAACAACAATTAGGTTATCCAGTAGAAGATTTATTATACGGCTTATGCCAAGCTCTTGTTAGAAACTATCTAGCAAACTTAGCTTTGGGTAAAGAATTGCTACCAACAATTTCATTCCAAGGTGGTGTTGCAACTAACAAAGGTATGGTAAAAGCATTTGAAGAAATCTTGAAAACAGATATTGTTGTTCCAGAAAACCACCAAACAATGGGTGCGATTGGTGCAGCATTATTGGCGATGGAAAATCACCAATACACAAATAAAGAAACAACTTTCAGAGGATGGGAAGTTGGTGATATGCACTTTACATCAATCACTTGTGATTGCCCAGGATGTTCTAACAATTGTGAAGTTGTAACAATCGTTGAGGGTATCCAAGAAGTTCAGCACGTAAAACGTATTAAGGATATTAAAGGTAATATCATTGCACGTTGGGGCGGAACTTGCGGAAAATGGGAAATTAACTGATGCGAGTGAGCAGAGGCTGGAGAGCTTTTGCGAATGTGATAAAATCACAGTAGCAAAACTCGGAATTGCCGTTTAATGCGAACGAGCAAGACAGCGTCAGCCGGTGTGAGCGGTGTTAATTTACTCAAATGTTGCAGTTTTACAATATGTAACAAAAAACTTATAGCATGAGGGTTGAAAAATTCAACATGTGGTATTATAAGAACATTAAGAGATAAGACATTTAAATAAGGAGAAAGAGCCATAGCTAACGATAATAAAAAAGAAAAAATCATTATGAATAATGATATTAGAGCAAAAGAAGTAAGATTAATTACTCAAGATAGAGAAAATAAAGGCATTGTGCCAACATCAGAAGCGTTAAGCATGGCAGACGATGCAGGATTGGACTTAGTTTTAATTAATCCAAACCAAGATCCACCTGTAGCAAAGATAATGGATTTCGGTAAATATAAATACGAAATCGAAAAGAAGGCAAAAGAAGCAAAGAAAAAACAACATACAGTAGATGTTAAAGAAGTAAAAATCAGATACAAGATTGATACACATGATTACCAAGTAAGAATTAATAATATTAAGAAATTTATTGCACAAGGTAATAAGGTAAAAATCGTTGTAATGCTAAGAGGAAGAGAAATGCAACATTCACAATTAGCATTTGATTTAGCAAATAGATTTGTGGAAGATTTGAAAAACGAACCAATTCAAATCGAAAAAAATCCACAACTAGAGGGTAGAAACGTAACACTTTTCTTAGGACCTCAATAGAAAACTTGACTATAAAGATTTAGCAAGTAGAATAGATTTATAGCCAGCGTGCTTGCCGCAATAGCTCAGTCACGGTGAGCAAAGCGAAACCGAAGTTAGATAAAGTTAATTGCTTGCTCTAACAACGGAAAATGAAAATTAAATATGGGGTCTGCCGCAATAGCTCAGTTGGTAGAGCAAGGGACTGAAAATCCCTGTGTCCTTGGTTCAATTCCGAGTTGCGGCACCATTTTAAAAGAACTCCAAACGGAGTTCTTTTTTATTGTGAAATTTAACTAAGGAATTGAATAAGGGTTTTGCCCTTTGTTCTTTTACCGTTGCAACACTTTCAAATTTTATTCATATCAGACTTACAACACTCTTGAAATATCTAAGAAATAGTTTATAATGTTAATAAGGGCACGGGTGCTGAACTCACCCTCGCACCTAATTAGAGGATTTTTAGCAGGAGCACTATTGTTAATATCTTAAGTATTAACCTTAGTGCTTTTTCAGTAGAAAGATTAAATACATTAGATGTTAAACTTCAATAACGCATCACAACCAAGGCAGGTAACACTCGTCTATTTAAATACATTAAATGTTAAACTTCAATTTAAAGCGTTGATGTTTAATGTTACTTTGTTGCCGTAATTTAAATACATTAAATGTTAAACTTCAATCCTAAAAATTCAGGTCTTTGCTGACGTGCGTCTGGATTTAAATACATTAAATGTTAAACTTCAATTACAATGGCATTGGTCTATCCATAACGTCATCAAACATTTAAATACATTAAATGTTAAACTTCAATGGTTTTCCCCAAGACAAATGAGAGGTTTTAGCTTAATTTAAATACATTAAATGTTAAACTTCAATGAATGTAGTTCACGCATACAATATGTTTTTATACCATTTAAATACATTAAATGTTAAACTTCAATACAGACTTGCTCATAAAATTTCTTTCCTTTTCAACTATTTAAATACATTAAATGTTAAACTTCAATACATCCGATTCAGTCTTAAACTGTCTTTCTATCATATTTAAATACATTAAATGTTAAACTTCAATTATTTTCGTAATTGTTTATATTTGCCTTATACCAGCATTTAAATACATTAAATGTTAAACTTCAATGCAACTCCTTAAAACAACTTTAATTGAGCCTTAACGTATTTAAATACATTAAATGTTAAACTTCAATAAGAACACCGAGAAACATTCGCTATAGTTAATAGATTTAAATACATTAAATGTTAAACTTCAATGTAACAGTTTGGTCACCCCAGTTACTAGAGTCCCATATTTAAATACATTAAATGTTAAACTTCAATGTAGTAGCCTGAACTTCCGATTTTTGCGGAGTAGCCATTTAAATACATTAAATGTTAAACTTCAATCATCTATTCCACCTCGCTTAATAGTTCTTTGTTTATTTAAATACATTAAATGTTAAACTTCAATATTATAAATTTCAGGTCGTCCAAAATATTTATCTATTTAAATACATTAAATGTTAAACTTCAATAAAAGATGATTTAAAAATTAAAGCAAAATATTATACATTTAAATACATTAAATGTTAAACTTCAATAATTAAGACAAGCTATTGCACTGCAAGTATTTTAATTTAAATACATTAAATGTTAAACTTCAATGCATTCCCTTTGTTTTTAAGTCTTGGATTAATTGCATTTAAATACATTAAATGTTAAACTTCAATGACAAAATTAATAAGTTCTACAAAGAGTGGACGAATGATTTAAATACATTAAATGTTAAACTTCAATTCAACAATCTGGATTTGGTATAGATATTAATCCAGAATTTAAATACATTAAATGTTAAACTTCAATCAGGGGTGAAAATAAAAATGGCGTATAGAAACGGATTTAAATACATTAAATGTTAAACTTCAATAAGCAAAGTTTATGCTTTTGTTGTACCAAATGCTTAATTTAAATACATTAAATGTTAAACTTCAATATAAAAGATACTGTTCTTTGCGTGTTTTTACCATTATTTAAATACATTAAATGTTAAACTTCAATATGCAATGGCAACAATAGAAGAAGTTGAAAATAAAATATTTAAATACATTAAATGTTAAACTTCAATATGATTTCTTCTTTTTTGCTTTCAACAGCCTTGTTTATTTAAATACATTAAATGTTAAACTTCAATCTCGATTTAAGCTTAAAAGAATATATTTCAGACATATTTAAATACATTAAATGTTAAACTTCAATCGGTTAAAAAATTAATATTATTGGGACAGTTTTTAAATTTAAATACATTAAATGTTAAACTTCAATTCTGTTAATGGTTTTTTGCCTATAATTTCATGTTCTATTTAAATACATTAAATGTTAAACTTCAATAATCAAACTTTAGTGAAATTGTTACATAATTTAACAATTTAAATACATTAAATGTTAAACTTCAATGTTTAAGCTTCCTAGTTGCGTGCACGATTATATGTATTTAAATACATTAAATGTTAAACTTCAATAGATAAAAAATTAAAAACTTGTACAAAGGCTGAATAATTTAAATACATTAAATGTTAAACTTCAATATGTCTTTTTTATCCCTAATATTCTCATAATCCCAATTTAAATACATTAAATGTTAAACTTCAATAATAATATTCGTGTAACCATTTTGCATTGTTAGTTATTTAAATACATTAAATGTTAAACTTCAATTTTTTTACTCCAATCTTTTTTTATTTTAAATAACAATTTAAATACATTAAATGTTAAACTTCAATTTATCTTCATTGTCGTAATCATCATCAGTTAATATATTTAAATACATTAAATGTTAAACTTCAATAAATGTTGGTATTCCTTCAGTACCTATGGATAGATTTAAATACATTAAATGTTAAACTTCAATGAACAAGGACGCAAGCCTTTTCTTTATCTACATTGATTTAAATACATTAAATGTTAAACTTCAATAAATATCGGTAAAATCGATTTAACACGTCTGCCGTAATTTAAATACATTAAATGTTAAACTTCAATAATTAAGGGGCTTGTTGAAATATACAGGTGCTTTAAAATTTAAATACATTAAATGTTAAACTTCAATGCAACTAGGAAGCTTAAACCTAGGCTCTTTGCTTATTTAAATACATTAAATGTTAAACTTCAATCGACCAAACCTGGGATTACTTCAGCCAACACCCATTTAAATACATTAAATGTTAAACTTCAATATATTTCTTCTTATCAGTTGCGTAAGACTCTTGAATTTAAATACATTAAATGTTAAACTTCAATAATGTATAGTAAAACAACAAATCATTTATTTAGTAATTTAAATACATTAAATGTTAAACTTCAATTAAAGTTTTATCGGTAACTTTAAAGTTTTTGATTATTTAAATACATTAAATGTTAAACTTCAATTTACAAGTTGCGACATCTAACACTATCGTATTGAATTTAAATACATTAAATGTTAAACTTCAATACAGATGTTATCAATACTTGTATAATACCACAAATCCCAAATAAAATATCAATTCTTGGTTTTGCGATAAAATTTTCCAAGTGATTCCCAAATAAATTTAGACGTTATAATTTTCGTTAAAACGAAATTGATATAATTGTTTTGACGATTTAGTTTCTATTTGAACTTGGAAATTTTTATAAAAAAACATCTTCTGTTGATTTTTGTTGAGTTCCCAATGTTTTTTCTTCAAAAACATATTTACCTTGGAGCAAAATAATACTGACAAAATCTACTTTTGGTTTTATTATTTTTTTTAGTTCTGTTTCTAATTGTATAGCTTGAGAGGGGGAAAGTTCTCCTCTAAATACAGAATATTGGTAGTGAGTAAGATATTTTTTACATGTTTTAAAAACTTTTTGCACTCGTTTTTCTTCAATATCATAAAATACGAAAGCGTAATTACAATTCATTTATTTTTTGCCTTTTTGCCTTTTTGGTTGTGTTATTGTTTACTATTCAATGAAAAAGGTACGAAATCAACATCTTCAAGAATTTCTTTTATTAACTTATATGCATCATATTTGATTGCTGTAAGCAAAGAAACTTTTCTTTTTAACTTTTTATTCTCATAAGTTTGTGAAAATCTTTCTTCAAGTGCAGAAATAAATATTTTCTTGCCGTTTTCATTTAGTAAACAGTAATTTAAGTTTTTCTCAAAATGTTTTTCAACACTAAGCTTTCGATTATTTATACAGTCGAAAATTGTTTTATATACGATAACAGGTTTAAATACTTCGCTTAAATCCAAACTTAAGGAGAATCGTGATTCTCCGGCTGAATGTAGGAAACTTATTGTCTGATTCAAGTGTGTTTGGTAAATTTGACTTATTGTTTTTGTATAAAGAATAGTGTTTCCGTAAGAAATGAGAGCATTTATTGGATTATCTGGTGGTCTTTTAACCCTTTTGTTCATTACAAAATCTTCTCTTAAAAAGTAGTTGAATTGTTCATAAAAACAATTCCAAATTTTTGCTTCTACAAGCATTATCTCGTTAATTGTAGCAGTTTCTTTTAATTCTGTAGGTACATCCTTTTTTAAGTAATCAAGGTAAGGTTTTAATTCTGAACAATCGTGTCTATAGTAGTGGTATAATACTTCGTGGATATTTACTGCGATACCAAGTACGATTGCTCGAGCAATTTTCTCTCTTTTTGTTTCATAGGCTTTTACTTGTTCGATTGTCAATTTTCCACTTACGTACTTGTCTCTTGGGTAGAAAGTTCCAGAGTAGCCCTCGTAGTGGTTAAAAAGATGCAATGTAACTCCATTTTTTGATAAAAAATCAATAAGCTTTGTATTGAAACTTATTTCATTTAGGCAATAAATTTCATCAATATTTTCAATTGGAATATAGTTGTTACCTTTTTCGTTTTTGAAATTTATGGAATTATCTTTTCTTTCAAGAGTTCCTTTTGTCATTAAATATTTTGTTGCCATTTTTCCTCAAATTTATATATTACAATACGAATAATATGCACATTTTGCACATTTTTTGCTCACTTCTACGGGTGGAACAATTTCTTGATTTAGCAACTCTAATGCCATTTTTTTCGATTTTTCAAGTTCTTCTTCAGTTTCTTCATTTAATTCGTAAATTTGAATTTTTCTAGAACTGTTTTTCTTTTCAATAATTTCCAACCGTCCTTTTTTGAAAATACCTTTTTGTTTTAATTTTTGAAGATAAAAAAGAATTTGGTACTTGCAGGCAGTTAAATCTGCATCGCTTTTTTTGATTTCGGTTAAATATTCATCAGAAATTTTATCAACTTTAATGTTATCAATTGCAATTTCTTGTGTTTCTTTTGCTTCATGAATTGCTCGTCCTATTTTGACAAGTTCGCTATTGTCTTCTAAGTTGATTTTGTGTGCAAAAAGCCAGCATTGACGTTTGCAATGATAAAAATAATTTATTATTGTTCCTGTTAAATTTTCTTCTCTGAATTTATAGTATTTCGAAGTTAGCTTTTTCATCTTTAAATTTTTCTCTATCAAATTTTCCGTCATTAGTTAAAAATTCTTCTCCGTTTTCAAAGTAGTAGATGTCGCCAATAACGTCGTTATAATTTTGTGTCATTTTTCTTACGGAATATGTAAAGTAGGATAATTCTTTATTGATTCTTGAAAGCTCAATTTGTTTTTGAGCATAACTCATTTGGAAATTGTTGAGTAACTCTTTGTACTGATTCCAAACATCTTTTCCGACAAGGGATTTTCCGTCTTCAATTTCTAGAGTTCTGTTTAAAAATACTGTAAAAGAATTATCGTCTTTTAGTAGTTTTAATCTGTCTTTTATTTTCTCAAAATCAAGGTTTTGCAGAATATTTTTTCTAAAGTCTTCAAGATTTTTTTCTGTATTTTTTACAGAACACTCTTCAAGTTTGTTTAAAACGAGTTCGTAGTATGCTTCAAAGTTTTTGTTTTTAAGGTTTTTCTGAATTTCTGAGTTTTCAAGAGAAAACTCCGTTCTATAATCGTCTTTGTAAATACTTTCTGTTTTATCTAAATTGAAAAAGTATACAATGCTGTTAGTTTTCTTACAAGAACGATTTATACGTCCCATAAATTGTTCTTCTGCATCAAGAATTGAAATGTCTTTAAAACCCACATCTAAGTCAATATCGACACCGGCCTCAATAACTTGAGTTGAAAATAAAATCACATTGTAATCTCTATTTGGATTTTTAACTTCTGATATAATTTGATTTCTAGTGTATAAATTATCATCTCCGTTTAAAAGTTGTATCGCATTTGTGGAAATTTTGTCTTGATATCGTTCTTTAAAATCCTTGAAAAAGTTTAGAGAGCGTTTTTTAGTAATAAACTCAACGAGAATATCTTTTCCTTTTTGATATTCTTCGTAAATTTTTTCCTGCAAACGACAAATTTTTTCTTCTTCATCAATTGTTTTAAATTCTTCTATAAAATCAAAGTTTGGCACGACTCTATCTTTGAACCATTTGCTTTCAAAATATTTTTTTCTATCAGAAATTAAGTCTTGAAAGATATTTTGATTGAAGGTTTCGCTTTTTGGAATAAGAGAACCTATTTTTGGCAAAGTTGCTGACATTATGATTATTTTAATATTTAAAAGTTCTGCAAATCTGTTCAGAAATATTGCAATTTCTTGCCATATAGAATTCTTATAAGATTGAATTTCATCAAGAATTACAACACTATTTGCAAGTTGGCAAATTGGAAAATGTGATTCTCTACCCAAACCGAAAAACCAATCAAATAGTTTTACGTGAGTTGTTAAGACAATTGGATAGTGCAAAAATTGTCGTCCCATCAAAATTTGATTGTAGTCTATTGAAAGTTGTGTTTTAAGACCATTATCTTTTATTTCTGTTTTTCCGCTTTGTTCGTCTTCATTATAAATAGGAGTAATTGAATTGATAACTCCTATTTCATTGCCAATAGAAGTATTATCTCCAAAAGATTTCAATAATGTGTTTTTTGTTTGTTCGACAAGAGTATTAAATGGGAACACATAAAAAATCTTATTGATATTTTGGCAATTTTTAATGAGTTTTAAAGACAAATTAATAGCGGTATTTGTTTTACCACTTCCTGTCGGTGCTTCAAGGTAGAAAAGGTTTTTATCAAGATTTTTAAGCAAATTTTCTTCTGCCTCTAAAAACATTTCACTTCTTGCTTCATTTATATCTTTAAAATTTTTTTCTTTTCTGTTTTTTGAGTAGTTTTGAATGCTTTTATAAACTTCAGTTTGAGTATATGGTTTTAAAAATTTATTAATATCGGTAATTAAACCGAAATCTTCAGAAGTTTTTGCTTTAAAATCGTTCATGTAATCAGATGTTGCATAAAAATCTGCTGAAACAATTAAAGAATACAACAATTTTGTGTAGATGTATAAATCAATAGTCTTAAATCGTTCTGTTTCTTCAAATTCTTCCAATTTAGATTTTGCAAATCTATGACGTTTTTTCAATTTTTTTTCATCATTCATTACTGAAAAATCTATAGAAATGTCTGGTAATAAATCTTTGTAAATTGCAAAAAATCTGTTTGTGTCAGAAAAATTTTCAAGAAAATCTTCAAAACTTTTTAGATAACCATGATGTTTTGAAATTACAAAACAATTTATTAATAAAAATAGAAAAAAGGTCTTTTTATCAGAAAGATTGTTTATTTGTTCAAAATATTTGCTAAAATATAAACTAGCAGACGATAATGAGTGTTCTGAATTTTTATTTTGCGAACTGTCAAAAGTTTTATTCTTCATTTTTAGCGACTGAAAATCAGTATTTGCTTTGCCTAAATCGTGTAAATAAATTGCATCAAAAAACATTTTTTGCCAAAGTTCATAGTCTTCAGAGTCTTTTTCAAAAAAGTTTTCACCCAATTTTTCCAAAATCGGTTCAAGCTTTTGCTTGGCTATGATTTGCTTTGCATAAGTAAGAGCTAAAGACGAGTGCTCTTCTATCGTTTCAGGATTTTTAAGATTCCCGTCTTTGCTTTTACCATCTTTATGTGCAAGATAATTTTTGTCGTTATTTAAATAGTCCGAAATAGGCATATTGTCTCCTAAAAGAATGCAATATTTTTGTTTTCATAAGAATATATCTGTTCAAAGTTATTTAAAACAGTATCCATGTTCGTAAAGACGAATTTTTCAAGTTCATACTGATTATCTTCTCTATCAAGAGCGATTGGAAGTCGTTCTGAATATTTGAACGGTTCATCGTCATCTTCATCGCTTTCTTCTGTTTTATCAATATTTTTTGCAAAAATCATTGAATGTATTCTTGTACAATCCTGAACTTTTTGTAAATCAACAACTTCAACGTCTGTTATATTTGCAAAATGGTCATTTTTACCAAGATATGGAATATATACAAATTCCTTACTTAGAAAACGATTTTTAAGAGTTTCTGTTACGTCTGTTCCGTCCAATAAGATGAAGATTTCCCAACTTGGATTTTCAAGCCATTGTTCAATTACAATAAGATTACCGTCTGCATTTGCATATCCAACACTATTATTAAATGTTTGTTTTTTCATAACAAATACAGGTTCTTGCGGAATAACTGAAATTTTTATGTCTTTTAATTTTTCATAAAATTCAGGATAATCTTGCATATCTTCTTTTCGTTTTTCCGCAAGGCATTTGTTATTGTGTGCTTTTTGCTGATTGTAACCACCAAATCCACAAATCGCACCTAATATTCCAAGAAGTGCAGGCTTGTGAATATGTGAATACGTAAAAAGACAATGTGCGTTTACGTCAGGACGTTTAAATATTGCCGTTTTTCCGCTTAATTTAAACTTTAGTGCTTGCATTATTGAACCTCATCTTGTGTAAAAATATTCATCATTTTTGCATTTTGAATATCAGTTACAATATTTGTTGTGTAAGGGTTGTAATAAATTTCAACAGATTGAATTTTATCTTTTACATCATTTAAAATGTTGTCAAATTTTAGTTCAATAGTATCTTTTTCGTTTTCGTCATCAGATTTTTTGAAGAACACATATTGAGCTAAATCTGGAAGATAAGTGTTTTTATCTGTTTCTACAAACACGGCAAGTTCGTTTTCACAACCAACTTTGCTATTTGTGTTGAAGGAAGTTGCTGAAGTTAATGCAGCCTCTTTAAATCTTTCATAATCTTCTTCTGTATAGCCGTCAGTTACACCCATTTCAACATATTCTGCATATGCATCAGGATTGATTGCAAAATGGTATGTATAGTGTGCTTCATTGCTAACTATTTTTGTACCTAATGTTGATTGATCTGCATCATCTTTTGTACCATCTCTGAAAGGTGATAATATTTGTTGCTCTTCTGTTTGAGAGTCATCATATTTGTTAAAACCTTGGGCGATTTGAACTGCACCTGTGATTCCGAAATTATTGCCTTCTTCCGCAAATGTTGCACCAAAATTTTTAACGTCAATTGCTTTAAAAAGATTTGCTAATACAATGTTGCTTTCTTTTTGTTTTTTCAAATCTTCTACGCCAAAAATGTATTCGTAACGTTCTTTTAATGAACGAGGACGAAGTTTTTTATCTTTTTCATCTTCTTTAAAAGATTTGATATAAAGAACTTTTTCACCTTCGCTTTGCCACATTTTTTTTCATAGGGTATTTTAGTGCTTTGTCGCTACCAAAGATTTTTCCGTCAGAAATACTTTTAGGATTTCCTTCAAAATCTGCGTTCCAATTTGCCATTACTGATTTGATGCCAATGACACCATAAATTCTTTTGTTCATTATTCTTCTCCTTTTTCATTTTTCTTGTAAATTAAACTTTGGTATAAATATCCGCCAGTTAACATGTCTGAATTGATTTTTTGTTCAGGTTCGTAGCGGCATATCATTCCGTATAAATTATTGAAACGTAATGAATTTGTTGGGATAGCATAACTGTATTTTAGATACATTTTGCTTAGTTCTTTTTTTAATTTTTCAACATTTTTACATTGTAAAATTGGTGAAATTAAAGAGTGTGCTTTTTTTGAACTTTTGTTCAAGCTGATGAAATAGTTTGCTATTTGTCCGACTGCAAAATAAAATTCATCATCAGTTTCAATTTCATTGTTTGTTTGACTGTTAATTTTTCTGTCGAGAGTTTCGACGATTGTTTTAATTTTTTCACTCATTTTGTTTTCCTCTTTATTAAAATAATTTATTAATGCAATTCTTAGGTTATATTGTTCTCTTGCTTTTGGGATATATGAATTTTCAATAGAATTTTTAACTATTTCCATTGAAAAATCTTTAAAATTCCTTTCAAGGTTTTGAGTTTTTCCTTTGTAAAACCAATCTATCCATAAATTTCTTGTTTTTAATAAAATGCTTTTTAATTTTCCAGTATCATTTTTAATTTTTATATCTTTTGCATCTGAAAAATAATTACTTTCTAACCATTTGCTATATAAAATTTCATTGACAACTGGTATTAATTCACTCAACGAAGTATATATTTTATAATTTAGGTTTTGCGGGTTTTTATCTGAATAAGAAATGTTTAAAATATTATCTACTCTAACTGAAATTTTATCTGTTCTTCTGTCAATTGGAGTACAATCAAGAATTTCACATTCTTTTTGACCTTTCATAATTCTTATAAAATGTCCGCTTAGAATATCTTCTTTTGGATATTCTTTACTTCGGTATGACTTGATTCCTTTTTCTGTAAGATAAATGTAATACTTCTTTTCTGAAAAAATATTCAAAAGATAATCGAAAAATAATTTTTGTAGCATTATATTTTCTTGCGAAATTGAGTAAGGTAAAATATTTTTTCTTGATTTATTCTCAAGATAAGGCTTTTTGCTATTTAGACCCATATTATTGTTTGGTAATCCAAAAATTTCTTCGTGTTTCAAGTAATTATATTTATTACTATTGTATACGTTTGCTAAAATGTAACGGTTACCTTCTTTTTCGTATTCAGAAAAATCTACATCAAAAAATACTGCAAGTCGACCTTTTTGTTCTTGGGCATTATAGTTTGATACGAAAATTTTTATTGCTTTTTTAGTTTTTTCTGCATTTTCAAGATTCGTTGCTCCGTGTTTTTCTTCGTATGCAATATATAATTTTCTTTTATCAGTATCAGGATTTTCGTTGAATTTTAGGATTTTTTCATAATATCCATCAATAATTTCTTCAGTTATTTTCTCCGCAACATTTTCTTTTTTAGCAATGAAAGAATAAATGTTATTTGAAAAAATATTTTTGTCGGCAACGGCTTTGTTTGAATCCATATACATACTCAAGTATTCCATTTTTGCAAACTTTTCATACAAGGCTGTTCTTTCTGTTGTGTTTTTATCAACATCAAGGGTTTCTTTTACTTCACCTGTTTCTAGGTCTAGTAAATAGTATGTTCCTACTGTAAGTGTATATGCATCCGTGATGAATGAAATTTCATCACCATTTGGATTATGTTGTTTATATTCATCTATTTCTTTTTTAAATATTTCAATACAATCTTTTAACATTGTTACTCCTATATAGTTTTAACGTTTACGTAGCCGAAACCACGAGCATTCATTTCTAATAACCCTGCTCCAATTATCGCTTTTGCTAATTTTTGAGAATCTTCGTTTGGAGATATTTCAAATTCAAATTTGTCGCACAATAGTTTTATTTTTCTATTTTCGTCCTCTTTTGAACCTTTACGATTATATTCTCTAACAATTGGATAATTGTTTAATATTTTGGAATTGATTATAAAATCAATGTCTTCAGGAACTTCTTCACCTTGCAACGCTAATTTTTTTCTAGCATTTTGTTCAATTCTTTTGATTACGTCATCTATTGTATGAGATTTTTTCCAATATCCGTCTTCAAATTTACATACAGCTGGTGTTACTGAATAAATTGTTTTTACAATAGTGTTTGGTAAAGTTCTATATTCAAAAGTCAAGGCTTGCATTTCTGTTGTTCGAATTTTATTTAGATTTTCTTTAAAAAAGTCCATTAGCTCTTTATCTAAAGATCTTACTCGTACTGCATAAACACTTCCTGCAGGATATTTAAAATCTTTGTTTTTTGCATTTTTATCGAAAAATCCGTTAAAAACGTATCCTTTTAATGTGCGTTTTTCGTGAAAAAGTTTCTTTTCTTCATTCTCAAGAAGGCATTTGTCAATGACAGCTCCGATTTTTTCTTGATAATTTCTGTTAAAAATATCTTTTAGTAGATATAGTTTTAATGTTCCTTCGTATATTTGCATTTTGTTCTCCAAGTTTTATTATTTTTAATATATGATTAGCTTACAATAAGTATACGTCAAATTCGGTCGTGTAATTTATAACAAATTATTCTTTATTTACAAAACTTTATAAATCCCCTTATCTTTTATCTATTATATATGATAAAAATAATATTTAAAGGTGATATAAGGTGCTTTTAAATATTATTTAAAAGATAAAATTCCTGATTTTTAAAAGATGGTTTACTAATAAATATCAACAATTTTTAAAAATTAGTGCAGTATAAATTTACTCTAAAATTAATTGACAAAAAATAAAAATTCGACTATTATAAAGTGACACTTTAAATTAGTCGGAGTTTTTGTATGCACATTGAACGAACATTAGAAAAACATATTTTAAAACTAACAAAACAATTCAAGGTTTTACTTGTAACTGGTGCTAGACAAGTTGGAAAAAGCACGTTATTAAAGCATTGTGATGAAAAACGCAATTATGTTACATTGGATGATTATAAAGTTAGAGAAATGGCGATAAATGAGCCGGAATTATTTCTTCAACGATACAAAGCCCCATTAATTATTGATGAAATTCAATATGCTCCAAATTTATTATCATACATTAAAATGGCTGTAGATAATTCAGAAGAAAAAGGTCAATATTGGCTTACAGGTTCTCAACAATTTCACATGATGAAAAATGTAACAGAATCTCTAGCTGGACGAGTTGCTATAATCGATTTAAAAGGGTTTTCTTTAAAAGAGATTGATAACAATGACCAACTCACATTTTTACCGACAAATAAATTTATAGAAGAAATGAGAAACAATTCTAAAAATCACGATTTATCCGATATTTATGAGAAAATTTGGAAAGGCTCTTATCCTGAACTTAACACAAATAATAATTTAGATTGGGAAACTTTTTATAAGTCATATTTGCAAACATATATAGAAAGAGATATTAAAGATTTAAATGCAGTTAAAAATGAAATGGATTTCTTAAAATTTTTAAAAGTTTTAGCTGCAAGGACAAGTCAAATGCTAAACTATGCTGACATTTCAAATGAAGTTGGTGTATCTGTTCCAACGATAAAATCTTGGGTTTCAATTTTAGTATCATCAAATATTGTATATCTGTTACAACCGTATTTCTCAAACTTAAATAAGAGGATTGTAAAAACTCCAAAATTGTATTTTTTAGATACTGGATTATGTTCATATTTAACTAATTGGAATAATGCACAGGTTTTAGAAGCTGGTGCAATGAGCGGAGCTATTTTTGAAACCTTTGTTGTTTCCGAAATTATAAAAAGTTATGTGCATAATATAAAAGAACCAAATATTTATTATTATAGAGATAAAGATAAAAAAGAAATTGATGTTATTATCGAAAATAATGGTAAACTTTACCCGATAGAAATTAAAAAATCAGCGAATCCTGATAAGAATATGATTAAGAATTTTTCAGTAATTCCAGAGGACAGAATTGGTGATGGTGCAATAATTTGTTTAATTGATAAGGATTTACCAATCTCTAAAAATGTTAATGCAATACCAATAAGTTATATATAAAATTTCTTTTATTGTTTTTTGTTTTGAAATTAATAAATTAATTATCTTGAGATGCTTTTTTATTTCTAAAATCTTCTAAACATTTTGTTAAATATTCTTTTTCTTCTTTTGTTATGCATTTGCCAAAATATTCTGTTCTGTTTGTTCTAGGTTTTGAGGATTTAGAACCAACAGGACGTCCGCCACCTCGCCAGCCACCACGTCCAGAGCCTGAACCTTTAATATATTCTTCTGCCATTTTTTACCCCTAGCCTTTTACGTAAATATCGTCGACGGTTTTGGGAAGTTCATTTGGTACATAAGTTTTCAAATATCCAATAACTTCCTCTGGTGTTTGTGCCAAATAGTAGTAGTATGAAACTTTTGTCTGTGCAAATTTTTCAAAAATTAATTGTTCAAAAAATTCAAATAAATTATCGTAAAAATGATTTGTATTCAAAAATACGATAGGTTTATTGTTATAGCCTAAAATCTTTTGGACAATCATTTCTGAAACCTCTTCTAAAGTTCCAAATCCCCCTGGAAGAGCGATAATACCATCTGAAAGCTCATCCATTTTTGCTTTACGTTCTCTCATACCTTTGGTGATATGGTATTCGTCATAAGTATTGTTATCAGAATGTTTACAAATTTCGTCCAGTCTTTCTGGAATAATTCCAACAAGTTTTGAGCCATTATCTTTTGCACTTTTTGAAACAGCTCCCATTATTCCCATAGAAGATCCGCCATAAATCAGATTATAGCCATTTTCTGCTAAAAGTTTACCCATTTTTGTTGCTTCATCATAATAAGATTGGTCTAAACCATCACTAGCACCACAAAATACGCATATATTTTTCATAAAATCTCCTACTAATTTTTAAAACCTTCATCTACAAGCAAAACATCATTCTCGCAAGAACCTGTCGCCAACTGATCACAGCGTTCATTATATTCGTGTCCAGCGTGTCCTTTTATCCATTCAAAAGTTATTTCGTGAGGTTTCATAGCCTCTATTAACCTTTTCCACAAGTCAACATTTTTTACTGGGCTTTTTCCAGCTGTACGCCAATTTTTTGCTTGCCAGCTATCTAACCATTTGTTTCTTATTGCATCAACAAGGTATTTACTATCTGAGATAAGAAGAACTTCAGATGGTTTTTTAAGAGCTTCTAAGGCAACGATTGCACCTAAAAGTTCCATTCTATTATTTGTTGTCATTTCATAACCCTCTGTCAATTCTTTTTCATGGTATTGACCTTTTGAATCAACAAAAGTTAGAATAGCACCGTAGCCACCTCTTCCAGGGTTTGATTTACATGCACCGTCTGTATATATTGTAACTTTACTTTTTGTATCTTCTGCCATTAAATTTTCCTTTTCAATAAACGATAATTTTATGATACTTTATTTGAAAATTTTTGGCAAATTGTACGTAATAATTAGTATTCGATACCTTGTCTAGCCATTACGCCTTTATTGTAATAGTGTTTTACTTCTTGAATATTTGAAACTAAATCTGCAACATCAATAATGCTTTGGTGTGCATTTCTACCTGTCATTACGATTTCAACATTTTTTGGTTTGTTCTTAATTGTTTCAATAACATCTTTTTCGTCAATCATATTTAAATCAAGTGCAATATTTATTTCATCAAGAACAACGACATCGGCTTCGCCGTTTTTAATGACTTTCTTTGCGTTCTCCCAACCTTTTTGCATAATTTTTTTATCTTCTTCTGTTTCGTTAGAAGTATAAACAATTCTATCAAGTCCGGCTTGGTTTATAGTAAGATTTTTTCTTACGTCAGGTTGTAGCTTATTGAAAGCTTTTATTTCGCCGTAATTATTTCCACCCTTAGTGAACATGGTGATATTAACTTTTTTACCTTGACCTAAAGCTCTTAGTGATAATCCCATTGCTGCAGTAGTTTTACCTTTGCCGTTACCTGTATAAACTTGGATATAGCCTTGATCTTTTTTATCTGCATTACCTTTGAATGTTACATTTGCTGTATATTTTAGATTTTGTATTCCTAAGTAAGCCAAATGACTAAGTGCGTCTTGTTTGAATGGAGAAGAAACATTTTTATTTTGTTCAAAACTTGTAGTTTTAGGGGCTTCTGTTTCTTTTGTTTTTACTGTATTTAATGGGCTAACGTAATATTGTGGGGCTACATTATTAACTTTCATTCTTCCTACTTCCTTAATTAATTTTAAATTATAAACACTAAATGGGGGTTATTTTGTAATTGGTGCAAGTGCATCAAATTTTAACAAAGTGAAAATTTGTTTTCTTTGATCGTCTGTTAAATTACCAGGGTGTTCTTCGTTGATAGGTAAATTTTTTGGTTCAATTTCTAAATATTTGCACATGCCATCAAGTTGTTCCATAAAGCTATTTAATTCTTTTTCAGGCATTGAATCTTTAAGTTCTTCTCTCATTAATGCCATAGCATCTTCATTTGAAAATTCTTTTTTCTCATTTTTATTTTGAACTTTTGTTGTTTTAACAAACATATCTCTATCAGGACCTTGTAGGTTCATTTTTGGTGCTTTAAAGATTGGGTTTGTAGCAACTTTTTGTTGTGCTTGAACTTTTGTTTGTTGTTGAGGTAATGCTTTAAAAGCCATTTGTAAAATCTTCATAAATTCTCCTTTGTAATATTATATTTGTCTGGTAGTTGTATATTTTCAACGTTCTTGAGGTAATTATTAGCTAGTGAGGGTACTATTTTACACCATAAGGATACACATTTTGCTTATTATATTTCAGAAAAGGGTAATCAAAGTTTTTTGTTTTATATTCCCTGTTTCCTGTCTCGAGGTTGAAAACGAATTAAGCATTCCGACTGTAACGGTTGCGGACCAGCGAGGGATTTTCACCCAACTTTCCTTAATTCATTGATTAAATTCTATACCAAACAAATTTTACATGAAACATGTGTTTTAACATCTTTTAACAATTGTTTTTTCTTGACATCAACTTGCGATGATTTTATCATTATTAGCAAATAGAATTAAGAATTTAGAGGAAATTATGTTAGGTTATAATCATTTTAAAAATTTAGTAGCTGAAAAGAAAATGTTTTACATCTTTTTAGCTGTCCATCTAATTGTATGGACTTGTGTTGGTTTGATTAGAACAGTAATGCCAACTGACACTTTAGAGGGTATTTATTGGGGTTCATTACACGATTTTGGAACTCCTAAACATCCACCTCTTGCTGGTTGGTTAACATATTTAGCATATCTTCCATTTAAACTTGATTTTTGTACTTATCTATTAAGTCAAACTTTCATTTTAGGTGGTTTTATTTTTATCTATAAAGTTGCAAGAAAATTCCTTGATGAACAAAAATCTATGTTATCAGTAATTATTCTTGAGGGTTGCTGGGTATATAGCTATATAACAGGCTATTATGGTTTTAATCCTGATGTTGTTCTTTTATTCATATTACCATGCATAACTTATTGTTTCTATAATTGTATGAAATTTGATAAACCTCTTAACTGGGTTGTTTTAGGCGTAATTGTTGGTATTGCGTTTTTAAACAAATACCAAACTGCTTTCCTAATTCTACCTATGCTAATTTGGGCATTGATGTTTAAGAGAGATATTTTCAAAAATATTTGGTTCTATTTTTCAATAGTGACAGCATTTATAATCTTTTCACCACATATTTTATGGTTAATGCATTATGATTTCTTCCCATTTATGTATTTTGAGGGAGAAATGAATTCTAATTCAATATGGAATCACATCTCAGCACCATTGATGTTTGTGGTAATGCAATTATCTGCTATTATTGGCACATTATTGATTTATGGAATTGCAAGAATTAAATTCAAACAACCAATGAGATTTATAAAAAACTATGACAAAAAACAATTTTGGTTTATTTGTTTATTAGGTTTGATACCAATCTTATTACACGTAGTAATGGGCTTTTTCGCTGGCGGAAGTATGCGTCCTAGATGGGGTTATGAATTCTGGTTCATGTTAGGTATAATGCTATTCTACTTATTCCCATTTGAAATAAAAGAGGGCGAATTTAAATTTATAACAAAATCAGCTTATGTTGTAATGTTAATAATTTTCTTAGCTTTAGGCGGTTTGCTTTCTATAGAAATGAATTATAGAAGTCGTTATCCTGTAGCTCATGTTTACGGTGATATGCAAAAAGCTTGGGCAGAAAAATATGATACACCTATAAAATATTTAGGCGGTTATATCGAATGGACTTTACCAATAACTATTTATGGTGAAAATCATCCTGATACAATTTTAGATACTTTCGGTTATCCAAATCCTTGGATCTCTGAAGAAGCTAGAAAAAAAGCTGGTGTTTTAATCATTGATAGAGATGCAGAAATTATTCCATTCAGAGCAAAACAAGCAGCTCCATATCTTTCTGATGATTATGAAATTAAGCCAATAGAGTACAAATTTAACGTAAAAAATGCTTTTGGTATGGAAAGAGAATACACAATTTATTATGGTATTATTCCACCACAAAAATAGTTTCTAATTCTTTGTAAAAGCTAAAAGTATTGCTAACGTAAATATAGCAAATGCACTAAACTTATTAATTATTACCATTAAATTTTTATTTTTTAGTAATAGTTCGTTTAGCTTTGCAGAAATTAGAGCCATTGTTGTTAAAATTATGGTCGCAATGGTCATAAAAATAATACCTAGCATCATCATATAAAGACAAATATTTTTTGTTCCAGTTGGGACAAATTGTGGTAAGAAAGCTAAGAAGAATAAAATAACTTTTGGGTTTAAAATATTCATAAGAATACCTTTTAAAAATCCTGCTTGTGCTTGATTATCTTCTGTATTTATGTCATCATTAGCTGTTTTATAAGCTTTGAAAGAAAGGTATAACAAATAAAGTACACCTAAGATTTTTAAAATATTAAAAGCCAAAGGTGATTGTTGAAAAATTAAAGCTATTCCAAAAGCTGCTATGGTTGTGTGAAAAATACAACCTGTACCTAGTCCTAGAGCTGTAAAAACTGCCTCTTTTCTACCTCTAGTAAGCCCTTGTGTGATAACAAAAATTATATCAGGACCAGGGAGTAGAGTTATTAGTACAACTGAACCAATATAAAACAACAAGTTTTCCATGCTTTCATCCTTTCTGCAATTTTATTATAGGACAAAAGTTATAAAAAGCTATTTTTCAAAAGCATTATTAACAAATGCAATTGTACGTGGAAAATACTGTTGCAAGTATTGTGAACGTATTGCGGTTAAATTAAGAGAACTATGTGTTCCTAAAAGAGCATTACTTTCTGCAATAGCTTCTGTAAGTCCGCCATTTTTACCTTTATAGTGTTCCTTTTTATTTAAGAAGTAATCAATATTTTGTCTTTCTGCTTGCGGGAATTTGTCCAAAAACGCTTCTTTTTCTTTATTGAATATTTTTTGTAAATCTTTATTATTATGCAATTTTTGAACCTTGCTCATATCCTTTGTATGACCAAGTTCGTGCAAGATAACAAACATATTATCCCCTGTTGTTATTTTTTTATCGTGTTCGCTAAATGAAGAGTCTTCAGCATTTTCTATGCCCTCAAAGGATTTAACATTCTTCGCAAGTTCAATAAGTTCGTCACCAGAAATTTGTTTTAGAACTTTTATAATTCTATTTTTATCTCCTGAAATACGGCTATTTATATCGATAGAGGCTGTATCACTTTCATCGTTTAAGTTTTTAATATCTATTTTTTCGTCAGAAACATTTATTTCATATTTTTTGTCATTTTTAGAAGAAATAAACTTGTTATCATTAATCACTTCAAAAGATGTACTATTGTTCAAAAGTACATTTCCGTCTTTATCTGTAATTTTATAATCAGAAATTCTATTACCTTTAGGGTCGTTTTCGTACAAGTATTGAGTTCGAGTTCCGTCAAGCGAAGTCATATCTTTCTTAACGCTTTCAATACCAGTAAACTTATCAACTGTACCAGAACTCAAAACTTCAATTCTGCCGTCTGCGTGGAGTTTTTTGATATTATAAATTCCATTAATATCAGAGCGGTCAGTTGTTATTTTTTCAAGGATATTACCTTTTTTATCACGTATAATATGGATTTGATTTGTAATATCATTGTCCGTTTTTGTTTCATTGTTATATTCTTTACGAGTTTTTATTATTGTATTGTTTCTATCTTTATATTTTTCAATAGTATAAGATTTTTCGCCATTTTCATATCGAGTAATATCTTTTGCACTCACAAGTCCATTCTTATCTAAAACCTCTTGGTGTGCTAAATAAAAAGGCTTTTTCATAATGTTAATATTAAATTCATTATCAGAATATTCATTTTTTCCTAGTTCAATAGAATATTCTTTTGAATTTGCACAATCATATTCGTTGTCTAAGAATTTAACACGTTTTGATAAAATGTTAACGTCAGGACGTTTTGATTTTGGAACATCTAAATATTTAAATACGTAATTAGATGCTAATGATGTTTCTTCTAAAAGTTTTTTAGCACTTTGGCAAGACTCTTTATCCATTTTTGACAATTTAACATAATCTGCACCGCTAGAAACTTTTGCATCTCCGTACTGGTCTTTTATTAGTGCGATTTTTCCAAGCTCTATAAAATCTTCTGTTTTTTTAGAATTTTTCAAGCATTGAATAACGTCAGAACCTTTTATATCAGGTATTTCTGCTATATTTTTAAAAGGTGTCCAAAGTTTTGGATTTTTATTCATGGTTTGAACGATAAAATCCTTTTGTTTGTCGTTATATTGAGGTTCTTCAGGATATTTGTCGTAATCAATTTGAGCATCAAGAAATTCACGAGCCTCTTTTTCGTCAAATTTAACTTCAAAAGTATCGTGTTTCAATTTATTGGTATCATAAATCTTCTGTCTAGCATTCATTGGCTGAACAGAAGTCATTTTACCTATTAAATTTGTACTATTAATGTTTAAATCCAAGAATACCTCTTGTTACACTAATTCATGATTATTTACGGCTATGAACTAAAAATCTTTAATTATTTTCAATTTTTTGTTACAAATACTTAATTTGTTTTTTATATTTTTGATAAAATCAAGATATGAAAAAAGAAGCTGAAACTATAATAGATTTTGAAAATATTTACGCAAATTATGGTAACTTTCAAGCACTTAAAAATATTAATTTAAAAATCAAAAGTGATGAAAATTGGGCAATTTTGGGTGCAAACGGAAGTGGTAAATCAACATTGATTAAACTTCTTACAAATGACCTTTATCCAAATACTTCTTATGAATTTAAAAAAGAACTTTTTGGAAAAGACCGCTGGAATATTTTTGAACTAAAAAAATTGCTAGGCATTATCACAAACGAACTTCACGTAAAATTTATGAATTGTGAAAGTTATATTACTGTTCAAGATGTTGTAACAAGTGGTTATCATAGTTCAATAGGTTCATACAAACACCATGAATTTTCAGACGAAGAATTGAAAAGAGCTGAAAAGACAATGAAATTTTTGAATATCTTAGATATAAAAGATAAAAAAGTCCACGAATTAAGCACAGGACAATTAAGACTTGCCATAATTGGTAGAGCCTTAATCCACTCACCAAAAGCTTTTATTCTAGATGAGCCAACAGTCGGACTTGATATAAAAGCTCAAAGAACTTTTATAAAGCTATTTGAAAAAATTTCTAAAGAAACGCCAATCATACTTATCACTCACGATATTTCAGAAATTTTTCCAAGAATTACAAATGTAGCCCTAATTCATAATCAAACAGTTTATAAGCAAGGCAAAAAAGAGGATGTCCTTACTTCTGAAAACTTATCAGAAATTTTTGAAACAAGAATAAATCTAAAAGAACAAGATGGAAGATATTTTATCATCTAGTTATGATATTTGTATCTTCTAGTTGCAATAGCAAAATTTTAAATATATAATTAATGAGCAATTTACAATATAAGGATTTTTAAAATGGAAGATAAAGAAATAAAATATTCACCACTAGAAGAATTCATAAGTGCATCAACTCACGCAATAGGAACGTTGTTATCAATTTATGGTTTAGTAATGCTTATTGCTGCATCACGTAATCCGGCAGAAACAGCTTCTACATCAATTTTTGGTGCTATGATGTTTCTATTGTTTCAATCATCAACCTTGTATCACGCAATGGTTAATGAAACAGCAAAAAAAGTTTTTAGAAAAATTGACCACTCTGCAATATTTTTACTAATTGCTGGTACATATACACCATTTTTCATTTTGGTTGTTCCTTATCCAACGTCAATCGCATTACTTGCAATGACTTGGTATATTTCTGTTATGGGAATAGTTTTCTCTTGTATAACAGTAAAATTCAAATACATTAATACTGCCCTATATCTAGTAATGGGCTGGCTTTCAGTTCTATTGGTTTGGCGACTTATTGAGCTTAACCAAATTAACGTTATTTGGTATTTACTAGGTGGTGGTTTTGTTTATTCTGTAGGTTGCATTTTCTACCTATTGAAGAAGGTTAAATTTATGCATTGTATTTGGCATTTATTCGTTATTGGTGGTGCTGTAATGCATTATTTAGCAATTATGAGTTTGTTGACTAATCAATAAAAGTTTTAATTTATGAAAGAAGGGGCGAATTTTGCTTTTGCAAAATTTGCCCCTTCTTCAATATAAAATTACATTTTAGATATAATTTCTGATGCTTTTTCTACAAATTTTAAACAAGGTCTTTCCTTGTAATATTCAGGTGTTCGTTTTGTTGGAATATATCCGTCAGACTCTATATTTAAAAGTTCTCTACAAATTATTGTTCCATATTCTTTTTTAAATTCTTCTGCCAAATCCTGTATTCTTTTATAGTGTTCGGCTTTTATTTCGTCATTATTTGGTGTTATGTATCCTGATTTTAGTCCGGCAATTAAAAACATTGCTGATACTGCTCCGCAAACTTCTCTAAGCCTACCCATTCCACCACCTAGAGATGATGACATTTTTAATCCTTGTTCAAAAGGTATGCCATAATCTTCACAATATGTACAAAATACAGACTGTGCACAATTATAACCGTTTAAAAATAAATCGCCAGCTTTTTTAATTTTATCTTCCATTTTTCCTACTTTTTCATTTCTGCATAAGGAAGAGTTGTAAATCCACATTTTTTATAAACATGGACTGCTCTTTCATTTTCTTCTTCTACTTCAAGTCTAAAAATTACGTCAGGATAAAGATTTTCTAGATATGAGAAAAACTCTGTTCCTATTCCTAAACCTCTATATTTAGGTTTTATGTACAAATCCTCTATCCAATAGCAAGCTTTTCCAAATTCTGTAGAAAAACTTTTGGCAATCATAGCATAGCCTTGTAGTTCTTTTTCGTTATAAAAAACATACCCCTCAAGGTACGGCGAATTATTTATACAATTTTCAAAATCGTTATTAAAAATTTCTTCAGAACCATTCGTAAAAACTGCATCAGAAGAATAGAAAATCTTCATCATTTTGATAATGTCTTCTCTATCCTCTTTTTGCATTTTACGAATGTTAAAATTTTTCATACTATGTTCCATAATACTCGATTGCAGTCAAATCGTCTTTCCAGTTCATTGCATCTTGTATTTTTGCAATTGTTTCAGGGAAGTGCTGTTGTAGATAATGTGAACGATGAGCTAAGCTTTCAACCTCTTTGTCTGTGTAAGTGTTAATAATTGCGTTTGTTTCGGCAACAACTTCAGATAGTCCACCCCATTTACCAGAATAATGACCTAGAGCTTGCGTAAAGTAATCAATTGTTTCACGTTCAAGTTCTGAATGTGTTTTGTTGAAATTTTCACGTTCTTTTAGATATGTTTTTTGTATATCAGAATTACCTGTGAATAATTTTGCTTCTCTGACGGTTTTAGGATTTTTTACTTGCCCATCTCTTGCGTGACCTAATTCGTGCAAGAATGACATCAAATTATCACCAGTTCTAATTGATCTATCTTTTGGATTAAATGATGTTCCACAAAGTTTATCGTCTGCGTTGTTTCCTTCCATATTATTTACGCAATCTATAACTTCAAAAAGTTCGTCACCTGAAACTTTCTTCATTAATTTTTTTAGCTCTTTTACATCTCCCACAAATTTTTTTTCAAAATCTAGAGAAACTTCTTTATCAGTATGTAAATTTTTAACAGTTAAATTTTTATCTGTTGTTTTAATATCGTATTTGTAGCCATTTTTTGATGAAATAAAGTGATTATCATCAATAACTTCAAAGGTTTGAGAGTTGCCCATTAAAACTTTGCCGTTTTTGTCGGTAATTTTGTAATCTATAATTCTATTTCCTTTTGGATCCTCCTCGTATAAAAATTGAGTACGTGTTCCATTTGCAGATTTCATATCTTTTTTTATAGATTTGATACCTGTTTTATAATCTATAGTTGATTTTGCAATTTGTTTAGTTTTGCCGTTAGGGTATTTAACCTCAACGTCATACATACCTTTTATTTGAGAAGGTTTCATTATTTCAGTACAAATTGTTTCGTCCTTGTCGTTCTTTTTTTCAACTGTTTGACTTGTTAAAACAAATCCACCTTGTTTTTCGTCAAATCTTTGATATTGAGTTGTAAGTGTATTATTTCTCATATCAATAGAGCGAGAGAACATTTCAAAATCATCGCCCTTTTTCTTTAATCTTCTAAATGAAGCTTCTTGCATTTTACCTGTTTTAGTATCAAATTTAAAATTGTAGCCAAGTGGATAGTATTTGTCTACAACCTTTTCTGCGTGAGTTACAGGATAGCGTTTAAAAGTCATTGAAAACTCATTATCTGGCTCAAATTTATTGGCTTCAAATCCCTCAGGATAAGCTTCTGCTCCTTTCATTTCAGAAATAGCGTTATTTACTTTATCGTAAAATTTGTCATCACCGAGATATTTTTTTAAGGCATAAACCTTTTTCATATCTCTCATTTCAAAAAAGGTGTTATCTTTAAAGGTGTTAATTGTTTCTAAATCAATGTCACCTTTTTTGTACGCTTTTCTAAACTCATTAACTTCTTCGCTTTTAAATCTAGAACTACCGTATTTAGATTGCATATTTTCAACAATTGAAGATGCATCATTTACAGAAAGTCGTTTGTTGTTTTTACTAGTAAAATTAACTATATCTAGGATAGGTGCATTTAAGTTAGCAAAAGGTTTAGTAACGTTTTTGTTGTTACTAAAAATTGTTGTCTTTGGAGTTGTAAAACTTATTCTGTTAACTTTCATTTCCTACATACCCAGAAAAAGTCTTACGTTCCGTAGTATTCAATAGCAGTCAAATCGTCTTTCCAGTTCATTGCATCACGAATTGCGGCAATTGTTTTTGGAAAATGTTGTTGAAGATATTGAGTACGAGTTCCTAAAATTTCAACATCTCTATTTGTGTATGTATTAGTTAATGCGTTTGTTTCGGCAACAACTTCTGCAAGTCCACCCCATTCACCATTGTAGTGACCTTTAGCTTGTGTAAAGTAGTCAATGTGTTCTCTTTCGATTTCTGAGTGAGTCGCATTAAAGTTTTTACGTTCTTCAAGGAATGTTTTTTGAATATCTTTATTTCCTGAATACAATCTATTATTTTCACCAGTTAAGAAATCTTTTTTCTTTGCTGTTGCGTAATCTTTTGAGTGTCCTAACTCGTGCAAAAATACCATTAAATTGTCACCAATATTAATGTTTTTTGTTAACATATTATAATGTGATTCAAGAAGTTTATCCTTGTCTTTACCATTCAAATTTTTAATGTTATCAACTGTTTCAAATAATTCATCTCCAGGGACAGTTTTTAATAATTTTAGAAGTTCCTCCTTGTTACCTTTGAATTTCTTTTTGAAATCAATTGAAGCTTCTTTATCTGTGTGTAAGTTTTTAACTGTCAATTTCTTATCATCTGTTTGAATATCATATTTATAACCATTTTTTGATGAAACAAAGTGATTGTTATCGATAACTTCAAAAGTTTGAGAATTACCCATCAAAATTTTGCCGTTTTTGTCGGTAATCTTGTAATCGATAAGGCTATTACCTTTAATATCTTTTTCTAACAAAAATTGAGTACGTGTACCGTCAGCTGATTTCATATCTTTCTTGATTGAAGTTATGCCATTCTTTTTGTCATAAGTCGCTTTTGAAATTTGTTCTTTTTTGCCATTTGCATAGTTTACTTCAATATCAAACATACCCTTAACTTGAGATGGTGTCATAACTTCTTCTTTTACCATGTTTCCATCTTTATCAAGAGTTTTTACAGATTGTTTTTTCATTGTCAAGCCTTTTGCACCAATTTCATCAATTCTATTGACTTCTGTGTGGTTTTTGTAGTCAAAAGTTCTTGTTTTTAGATGAGGAGGTAGGCCAGCTTCTATTTTAGAATCTGTTTCTTCAATTACATTAAGGCTATCTGCATCAAACTTGTATGATTTGCCCAATGGCCTATAGTTGCTGTTTATAATTTCTTCAAGTTTGTTTTCAACTTTTGGAAAGCCAAGAGTAAATTCTTTGCTTGGTTCATATTGGTTTTGCTTAAATTCTGTGGCTTCTCTGCCGTTAGGAATTTTATCCATGGCCTTGAAAACTTTATCAAAGAATTTGTCATCATTTCTATCTTTTTTCATTTGATAAATTGAAGACATATTGTATAAATCAAACTTAGTGTCTTTAAAAACTTTAACTGTGTCTACATCAATCAAATCTTTTTTATATAGCTCTTTAAAAACGCATTTGTTTACAAAATCGTATTGAGAGCCATCAGCTTTTTTAATGTTTTCAAAGTCAGAAGTTGCATTACGAACGTCATCTTCATCGTGTCTGATAAACGTGTCTTTAATTGGCTCTTTTAAATTTGCTAAAGGTTTATTTGCGTTAGCTTTCGCACCAATTTTTGGTAACCCTATTTTTACGCCACCGATTTCCATATAGAACACTCCTTAGTAAAATGTATATTTTTATACCGAAATTATAACATTTCAGATAGCTTTTTACAAGCCATGTGTTACAATTGTAATGCAGAAAATTTAAAAATATGAGGCGTTTAAAAATGGAAGAAGAAAGACTTGATTTAAGAATAAAAAATGAAGAGAGAATGGCTGAATATATTAGAAGTTCACAGCTTTGTTATAAGATAAATAACACAATGCCAAATACTGAAGAAAGTAAGAATTTGGTTAAAGAACTTTTTGGTGAAAATCTTGGCGAAAATACTGTGATAAATGCCCCTATTTTTGTAAATCTTGCAAATAAGGTTAAAATCGGTAATAACGTGGTTTTGATGAATGGTTTTCAATGTATGTCAGCTGGTGGACTTGTGATTGAAGATGATACAAAGATTTCTTTGAATTGCACTATTGCAACAAATAACCATGATTTTTATGATAGACCAGTTATTACGTGTAAACCTGTTCATATAAAGAAAAATGTTTGGATGGGCGTAAATGTTACTGTACTTCCTGGGGTTACTATTGGTGAAAATGCAATCGTTGGAGCATGCTCTGTTGTGACAAAAGATGTTCCTGATAATGCAGTTGTTGTCGGAAACCCTGCAAAAGTAATAAAGTACTTGGATGCGGAAAAGTTTGAAAAATAGTGTTTTAACTTTTAAAAGTAGTTATGTACGTGGACAACTGCTGGTTAAAATTTAGTTATTATAATTTTCTAATTTATCATTGATGTAGGCGATTGTGCGTGGGAAGAATTGTTGTAAATATTGATTTCGCTTTGCCAAATACATTTCTTGAGTATAACTATCACGTAAAGCATTAGTTTCAGCCACAACTTCGGCTAAGTTTCCTTGTTTGCCTTTCAAAAAGTAGCCGATGTGGTTTCTTTGGGCATCAGGATATGCATTATTAAATGCTTTCTTTTCTTTGTTAAATATTTTTTGTAAGTCTTTGTCGTTATTGATAGAGCCTTTGTTTTTAAATGGGGAAGAACTTCTAAAATCAATAGCATGACCTGTTTCGTGAAGAATAGTGAATGTCTCATTTATAGTTTTAAGTCTTTTTAATGCTGGTAAATACGAACTTTGGTTTCCATCACATTCAGCAATTGTTCTTACTGTATTATGTATTGCCATTAATTGGTCAGCAGGTAATTTTTGTAATAAATCTATCATTTTTGATTTATCACCTTCTATTACAACACCTTTGCCATCTTTTATATCGTCAAGTAATGGCACAATAACGGCATCTTTACCTTTTTCTTGAATTGTAAATTTGTCTGGTTCAAAAGTTACGTCATAAACTTTATCACCGTTTTTTGTTCGAACCTTGTTTTCAGAAAGTCTTTCCATTGATCTGTTAAGGTTCATCAAAACATTACCTTTTTTGTCGGTGATTTTGTATTCTAATTTTTTATTTCCGTTTTGGTCAAATTCAAGATTGTACTGTGTACGAGTACCATCAAGTGAAGTCATATCCTTGTGAATGACATCTTTGCCGTTTTCTTTAAATCTTCTTGCGGTTGTGATAACTTTTTCTGTTCCGTCAGGGTAAACGTATTTGTGGTCGTAAGCCCCAGTTACTTCTGAGTGAGTCATCATTTCTTTTCTTACGATGTTGTTGTTTTTATCTCTGACAATTCTAACCTCGTCAGTAACCTCGGGATTGTCATTATTTTTAGGCACTTCTTCACGAACTTTTGTTGTAGTGTTATTTCTGTAATCAATTGCTTTTTTTATGCGATAGGTTTTGCCGTTTTCCTTGTAATAATACAGTTTTTGTTCACCAATACGGTTCATTTCTTTGTCTAAATAAACAGAGTGTGTATTTAGTCCACCTGCATACGCTGTTATTTCAAATTCATTATTTGTCGAATATTCGCTTTTGTTGAAGGTTGTTGTAACGTGGTCGTTTTTGCGAGAACTGTACATTTTTTGTAAACGTTTCTGTTCTTCGCAAACTTTCAATTTATGTTCGTAAGGTAATTTTTGGAAAGTTTTGTTGAATTCAAAGCCCTCGCCAAAGCCTGTAAATGATGGTGTAGTAGTGTTTTGTTTTATAGGGCTAGACGCAGTAGAAGATTTTGTAAAAGTATCAGCAATAAGCCCATTAATAATTTTAGGTTGAGGTGCAACCTTATTTAGAATGGGTTTATAAATATTTGCTATTTGATTTATTGAACTAATCTTCATTAAATAAACACTACCTTACGCAGAACAAAAGTTTGCTAAAACATGGAAATTGCTTTATTTTGCTAGAATGTTTACAAATGTAAATATTCTAGCATTAATTATACAAGGCGGACAAATAGAAATTTTAGCAATAAAAAAGGCTCTTGAGAAAACCTCAAAAAGCCTTTTATCTAAATAGTTGAGGGAGTTGGACTTTCGGAGTTTATGATGAAACCGTGGCTTGTCCACATGGGGTTCAAATCCAGCAGAATTTGTCACAAAAAAAAGAGATGAATAAATCATCTCTTTTGTCTAAATGGTTGCGGGAGCTGGATTTGAACCAACGACCTTCGGGTTATGAGGAGCAAAACGCCCTATTTTCAACGCTTTTCACTTGTAACCATAATTTATCAGAACTAATCAGAATTCTTTGTTTGCAAATCTTTTAGACAAATTAACCTTATCAGAAGTTTTTACCTTTTATCACAAATTATCAGAACTTTTGCAACTTTTTTGTAACCGGTTGCAGATTAAAATACCTCCTTTTTATAATAACAAGCCACCCCCTACGAGGGTAAAATATAAGATTGTATTGTTTTCAAGAGCTAGAAAAACTTCCGGCTAAATTTTGAAAATTGAAAGCTAATTATATGACAAAATCTTAATGAAAAGCCTTAATAAACATTGACTTTGATGTAAACTTTTGTTAAGATTCCTCTATGATATATCATCAAATACTAGTAGTTGAGGTTAAGAATAGATGCGTATAGTAGATTTATTTTCAGGTGCAGGTGGCTTAACCTTTGGATTTTATTATAAATTAATAGATGGACAATTCATTAAAAACGACAATTGTGAGATTGTTTTTGCAAATGAATGGGATAAAGCTGCTGCGGAGGCTTTTAAAAAGAATTTTCCTACTATAAATATGATAAATAAGGATATTAAAACCTTAACAGAAGAAGAAATAAAAGCTAATATCCTTGATAAAGAAGTTGATTTAATCATAGGCGGCCCTCCTTGTCAATCTTATAGTACCATTGGTAGACGAAAATATGATGATAAAGCAAAAATGTATCATGAATATTATAGATTACTTTCAATAATAAAACCCAAAATGTTTTTGTTTGAAAATGTTAAAGGAATGTTATCAATGAAAAACCCTGAAGGGGGAAAAGTAATTGAAGACATTAAAGAAAAGTTTAAATACATAAATTATGATATAGATTTTAAAGTCTTAGATGCTGCTGATTACGGAGTACCACAACATAGAGAACGTGTTTTTATTATTGGATGTAGAAAAGATTTAAATATTAATTGGTCTTTTGATAATATTGAAAAATCTAAAAAACAAATTTCAATAAAGCAGGCCATTAATGATTTACCATCAGTTTCAGCAGGAACTGATGTAACTTCATATAAAGGTAAACAGCCTACAAATGCTTATCAAAAATTAATGCGTAATCATGCAAAACATATATCTTGCCATTTTTCACCAGTATATGGAGAAAAAATTCAAACAATTATAAATCATGTAATTCAAGGTAAAGGTAAAAATTACATTAATGAATTGGTTGATAAAGGTATAATACCTGAAGCATTTCGTTTAACCTCAGGATATGATAATACATATGGTAGATTGATTGAAAATCAACCAAGTACAACAATAACAAATAATATGTCGACGCCTTCAGGCTTGAGATGTATTCATTATAGCGAGAATAGAGCTTTAACACCAAGAGAAGGTGCGAGAATACAATCATTCCCTGATTGGTTTGAATTCGTTGGAACCAAAAAAGATATAACAACTCAAATTGGAAATGCTGTACCTCCTTTGCTAGCAATGAAAATAGCAACGCAAATTGAAAAAGTTTTATGTGAGGTTTAAAATGGCTAATACAGAAAATTCTATTGAATTTAATTTTTCATATTATGCACTAAAACTTTTAGGTAAAAATCTATACAGTAATTCTTGGAGTGCCATTTCTGAACTAGTGGCGAATGGTTTAGATGCTCAAGCTAGTTCTGTAAAATTATTTATCAATATGTCAGATAAAGAACATTCTACTATTGAAATTTTGGATAATGGCTCAGGCATGAGTTATGATGATTTAGCTAATAAATATGTATTTATGGGAAAAAACAAACGTGATGATTTATCAGAAGAACTTAAAAACTCAGTAATGGGGCGTAAAGGTATCGGTAAACTAGCTGCATTATTTTTATCAAAAAAATATTTTATTATTACTAAAACAACCGAAAATGATGAAACTTCTTGGTATTTAGATTCAAAAAATGCAGATGATTCCTCTATACCAACATTAGAAAGATGTAACGTAAAAGATGCAAATATAGAAACTCTTGATATTTGGAATACATATAAATCAGGAACCTTAATTAAATTGACTGATGTTGATTTAACGGGTATAGGTTATTATAAATTAGAAGGGCTAAAAGCAAGATTGGCAAACTTCTTTTTGACGGATTCATTAAGAAGTTCTATTGAAGTTTGTGTGCTAAATAACAAAACAGATATAATACATTTTGAACCAGTCAAGAAAGAAATAGCATTTAAAAATATGTATTTGTTATTTTCTGATAATGAATCTAACGCAAATAAACAAATTGGTGATACGGTTGTTGTTGGAAAAACACAATATCCAGAAGTAGCAGAAAAACCTAGAAATGTAAAAATATTAACAGAGTCAGAATTTCCAAACATAAAAGGAAAGCGGATATTAACATTAAAAGATGGTATAACTCAAGCCAATATAAAATATGAAATGACAGGCTGGATTGGCTTACACACATCAATAGAAAATAAATATGCAAATTTAAATGATGATAGATATTTAAAAAATGAAGTTTTTAATCCTAATCAACTCCGTTTATATGTAAGAAAGAAATTAGCTGTAGAAAACTTTTTAGATATACTTAAAAATACTCAAGCTTTTTCTAATTATATTGAAGGTGAAATTAGTTTTGATATTTTAGATGATGACCGATTTGAAGATATAGCAACAACAAACCGTCAAAGTTTAGTAACTGATGATGAACGAGTAAAACTACTTATTGAAATTCTAAATCCTATTGTAGGGAAGATGATACGTGAACGTGTAAAATTAGGTCAAGAAGTAAAAGAAGAAGAAGATGCAATTGAATCTGAGATAATACGACAAAGAGAAGAACAAGAAAGATTGCAAGAGGAAGCAAGAATAGCCGCAGAAAAACAAGCGGAAAAAGAAAAAAAAGCAAAAGAAGAAGCCGAACTAGAAAAAGCTAAAGAGAAGGATAGACGCAAAAAAGCAGAAGAAGATGCAAAAAAAGCAAAAGAGGCTCAAGAAGCTGCAGAAGCAAATTTAGAAAGTGAAACTAGGAGAGCAAACTTTTTAGAGAACCAAAATGAGCCTGATAAAGTTCTAGATGCACTAATTACACATATAATTAAACAATTAGCAGGTGGAATTGAAAATGATGTTAATTCAATCATTGCAATGTACTATGAAAATACAGATAGTGTCTCAAAAGAAGATTTGATAGATGTTTTAGAAGCGGCTTCTTTTGATATGGCTCTAATGAAACAGGCTGCAAAAGTCTCATTAATAGCCAATTTTAATTTAAAAGAGAACAAAGTTAGAACAGATTTATATGGTTTTATTGAAGATTATATAAATCAGGTAGCTCTGAAAAATCTAAATAGAAATTTAAAAATTAGATTTATTAACAATGATAAACTAATTCACAATATTGTATTTTCTCCATTTGAAATATGCTTATTTATGGTCAATATTATTGATAATACTATTAAATATAAATCGAGTGAAAGGCCTTGTGAATTAGAAGTAATATGTAAAAAAAACAAAATTATATTTAAAAATAATGGTATACCTTTGAAAGCGGGAATAGAAAAACACCGTTTTTTTAAACAAGGATTTACAACTTGCGAGGACATAAGTTCTGGTTTAGGATTATATCATTGCATGAATATTGCAAAAAATATTAAAGCAAATTTAGATATTGAAAATAATGAAGATTATGGAATTAAATTAATATTGGAGTTGTCAAATGAAGACTAATTATAAAATGCTATGGATTGATGATAATTTTAAGACATTACGCGGAGATAAAAGAAAATTCGAAAATTATTTTAAAAGACATGGTATAACATTTGAGCCAATAGAAATAGAACAAAATCCTGATGAAAAAGTGGTTGAGAATGGAAGATTTTTAAATGCTGTTAATGATATAGAATTAGATGTAGTATTAATTGATTTTAATATGTCGGGAGAAACAGGTGCAGATATTATAAATCACATAAGAAAAAATATGCATCATTACCATATTCCAATATTATTTTACTCTGGAGATGGACCTCAAAAAATACAAGAAATAATTTTTAAGGCTAATGCAACAGACAAATTCAATATTTCCGACGGAATTTATTTTTGCGATAGAGAAGATATTTTCCGTAAAACCCAGAGTATATTAGATTCCTTAATCAAGAAAGAGGAACAACCACAACGAGTAAGAGGATTATTGATGGATAGGGTTAGTGAAATTGATGCTCAAATTCTAAAAGTATTAAACTCTGATATTCTTGAACAATTAACAGAAGAACAAGCAAACCAAATAAAACAAAAATTCGTTTTAGATAAGATAAAAAAGAAGGAAAATCACAACCATTCTTTACTAGAAAATCTTGAGCATAATTCTCTAAAAGAAATAATCCAATACATTATTAATAAGCCTTGTCAATTTGATTCTCACCTACGTGCAGAATTACTACGAAATATTTATAAAATTGTAGATAAAGAGAAAGGTGAAATCTTATCAAGTTTTTATAATGATATAGGTCAAGAAGAAAAATGTCTTAGCAAATTAAGAAATGATTATGCTCATCAAACTGAAAAAGAAATTGGAGATTCGCATACTGCAACTAGATGTAAATATATAAGAGAAGAAACTCAAAAACATCTGAGAAATCTTTCTGAAGAACAATTTATTCAAACCAATATTCAAGCATAATTGCAACAATTTTTTAGGTTAACACGTACTTTTTCATACCTTCTCGATATATTTATTGAGGAGGTATTGAGTTTTGCAAATAAAAATAATTAGAAACAAAATTAAATGTAAACGTTGTGGCGAGGTTATTGAATCTGAAAGTAGGCATGATTTTAAATTTTGTGCCTGTGGCAAAGTTGCGATTGATGGTGGGCTTTTTTATCTCAAAAGGTCTGGCAATCCTAATGATTGGATAGAATTAAGTGAAATAATAGAACTTGATTAAATTTAGCCCTATATCCATAAGTAACGGGCTAGTTAGGTATATTATTTTATAAGGAGGAAGAATGAAAAGTCTTGAAACGAGAGTCGAGCAAGTTCAAAAATTATTGGGTGAAGTTAGAGCATTGGTAAAAATATGTGCCCTAGCGACAGATTCCTGTATTACTGATAGTGATTTACAATTAAAGGACAACAGACTTCTATATAGCATTGCGAAACATAAACTCTTTACTCATAAATATAGAGCATATCCTAGATAGTTAAAGAGTTTCAAAAAATTGAGCAAGGCTTATGTTGAACGCTTTAGCCAATTTGAAGATTTTATCAACGCTCGTGTTTCTTTCTCCTCGCTCAACCATTCCGATAAAATTTGTAGAAAGCCCAATCCTTTCAGCTAATTCAGATTGAGTTAAATTATTCTTCTTTCTTAACTCTTGAATACGCGAACCAAAGGTTTTTAAATTCTTTTTTGCTTCTTCAGAATTTCTATCAAAATCGTTCATCAAAGACATTATGATTGCTTACTTATGTAAATAAAACAAACCCACCGTGTTATTTTGATTTTTTTGTTGTATATTATCTCTAGAGGTTAATATGAAATTTAAAATTATAATCTTTATCTTATTTCTAATCTGCTTGCTTATATTCATTAAGAATATAAATAATAACGGTAAAAAAAATGTAACTATGAGTTTATCGCCAATAAAAATAAATGGTTTATATGGCTATAAAAACAACTCTGGGAAAGTAGTAATTAAACCTAAATACAAAAAAGCTTTTCCATTTCACAATGATATAGCCTTAGTTGAAATATGTAAAAACGATGATTGTTATGTACAACGAATTAATAAAAAAGGGGAAAGAATTGATAAAAATAAAATTTACTCTGATTTAGAATTTTTAAATGGTCTCGCGGTTGTACAAATTAATAATGAATATGGATATATAAATGAGTCTGGAGTTTTTGCAATTAAGCCTCAATTTACTATGGCAACAAACTTTGAAGAAGGATTAGCTGCAGTTTCAGTTTATGATTTAGACCGAAGGTGTAATTTATGGGGATATATTGATAAAAAAGGACAGAATAAAATTCCATATCGATTTTTTGAAGCTACACCTTTTTCTAATGACATTGCTATAGTAAAAACAATATTGGGATACAACCTTATAGATAAAACTGGCAATCTTTTGTGTAAACAAAATTTCTTATCAGATTTACCACCTCTATTGGGTAAGAATAAAAAAGTTATAAAATATGAAGTGAATTCAGATTGGGCTTTAGGCACATATACTGAAGAAATAGAACTTGATTGTCATTGCAATATTTTAAATAGACAACAATATAATCCAAATAATAATTACTAAAAAGAAAGTGGGGCTTTATGAGAAAAATTTTATTATCACTTATGGCATTATTTTTTATTAATGCTAGTGCAAATGCAGCAACAACAATTATTGAAAATTATGAAGCAGCAAAATTAAAACAAGATATTATTAGTATCTACGCACTTAGAGATTCAATAATTGAATCAAATAAATTAAATGAATACTCATTCACCGTAAAATCGCATTACTTAACGCTATGGACTGGATATTCTTTTAAAAAGACTTTTACAATCGTACAAAATGGTAAAAATTGCATTCTAACTTTAGTGAACAATTCATACATAGCACCTTATGATGCAAAAGAATTATATGTATTGAAACAAGAATTGCAGGGCGGTTATACCTATGGATTAAATTATTTTGTAAAATTAAATCCAAAACAAAATAAAAATTATATGTCAGATGGTATTGATTCTAACGGAACTCCAACAAGGATAAGCAATTCTAATAATGCAGAACTTGTTTATTATTACAACGTCGTTCCAAAATCAACAGTACGTGGGCCTAAACTGATTTCAACATCATATAGCGCAAAAGAACAAGGCTTAAAGGCTAAAAATAGAATTGTAGAAATTAATAGTAAACACATTAGCCAATATAAACCAGAAGAATTATGGCAACTTTTAAATCCAACTAAAGCTAATCAAACAATTAAAGTTGGATATAAAGAGAAATGTGGTGGCAAGGTTAAATATGCAACTCTACAAAGCAAGTATCAAAAACCAATTTTAGAAAATTTATAGTAAATTAGATAAATAAAACTTTTATCAGCTTAACATTTTGCAATATTGTTAAGCTGATTTTTTATATCTATGTATGTCTCATATAGTAAAATTAACATTTTTTCGGTTTAGAGGGAATTGCAAAACTGAAATCAGCATTATTACAATATAGAGATGTATATAATACTTTTTTATTGTAAATTTTTTGCTTTTTTCTCTTTTTAAAACTTTTCTAACTAAAATTACTTACGATAATAGGAATAGAAAACAAAAGGAGAAAAAATGAAAAAATTAAGTATTGATTGGAATGAATCTTATGAAGTAAATCCTGAATATCCACAGGGTGATATTGCAATTTTAATTGATAAAACACTGGAAAAATCTGGATTAAAGGAGTTAAATTGAAAGGCACTAAAAAGAAAATTAAATATTTAACTCAAACTATCGATATGTATCAAAATGACAAAATAATTTCAGTTGAAAAACTTGAAGAATTGAATAATTTTAAACCAGAAGCAGAAAGTTATCAACGATATTTTGAAAGGATTAATGAAGAATTAAGAAGGGCAAACAAAGAACCTTTATTTATTCCAGCTGCTAAAAAATTCCATTATCATTTAAATACAAATAACTATTATCAAGAATATGCCATAATTTAAATTTTATAGTTTTGTCGGTGTAAAGTCGAAATTTAATCATTCACCCATTTTAAAAAATTTGACAAAATGGACTCAAAGGAGGAAGAAGAATGATTAGAACTTCAGAAGAACTGAGACAAAACAATGCTAAAGTGTTCCCAATTAAGGCATTATTAAACAGATTTTATGGGGACAACAAAAGATATTTTTATCTTTCTGGGAAGGATTTAAAAATTCCTAATGAGGTGAAAGAAGGCATTTCAACAGAAAAGTTTTTTGATTTACTTGGAAAACACATGAAAGGTGAAATAAGACTTGGAGTTTCTTGCGAATTAAAAAGAGACATTAATTTAATTACATCAGCAGTAATTGATATTGATTTTAAGGAGCAAAGTTTTGAAGAAAAGTATGATTTAGCTTGTAGATTGCAAAAAACGATTTTATCTAAACTAGGTTGGAAATCTGTAATAGAAAAATCTAAAGGTAAGGGATTTCATGTTTTTATTTTCTTTAGTAATCCTATTGATAGAAATTTGGTACAAAAACAATTAGGTAAAATAATTGAAGAAAATTTTAAACTAAAAATAAAAAATGGACTCATTGAACTTTTCCCAAAAGGCGAAGGTGTTTCAGTAATATTTTTACCATTTTTTGGAATGCTAGATAAAGAAGGATTTATTCAAGAATCATTTTTTGAAAATAAAAATAATTGTTGGGTTCAAGGCAAACCTTTTGAAGCAATTAGGGAAATTGAAGAAACTATAAAAAATTCAATCAACATTGTTGAATATAATCAATCAAAAAAAGATGTTGAACCTCAAGAAAAATTACCTTGTATTGAATTTGCAGAAAACAATTGGGTAGAAGGCAATAGACAAGATTTGGCAATGTCTTTAGCTGGAATTTGTCGTAAAAAATTAAATATCACACAAGATGAAGCGGAAAATTTGATTATAAATATTGCAGAAAAGAATAACGATAATGAAATTCCACAAAGGAAAGCAGCCATAAAATCGACTTATAAAATTGAAGATATAAATCATATTAGAGGATGTTCACACTTTGATAGTGAAACAATATGTGGAAATTGCCCATATTTAAAAAGCCAAGAACCGAAACAAAATAGAGAAGAATTTACAAAAACAGATAAAAAAGGGCTTTTATCTTTATTAAAAAGCACTAGCGACTTAATGCAAGAAGAAGATGTAAAATGGGTAGTTAAAGATTTATTTGCAAAAAAACTTGTAAGTGTAATTTTTAGTGAGCCTGGAGTTGGAAAAACAATTTTGGCAATGGATATAGCGGCTAAATTAACCAGGGGCGAAGCTATTTTTAATCATTATCGAGTTGAAAGTCCTATGAAAGTTCTATATTTTCAAGGTGACTTCCCAAACACAATAATGAAAAATCGATTGAAACAAATGTTTTATAACCCTGATGATAAATATTTTAAACTTGTCAATCGTTACGAGGCTGAATCAAAAGGTATTTCTATTGATTTAACTAATGAACAAGGACAAGAAAACCTTAAAACATTATTGGAAGGATATAAGCCGGATTTTGTTATTTTCGATACCTTTATTTCTTTTTTTGATGGTGATGAGAATAAACAAAAAGATGTGAAAGAACCAATTGATTTTTTAAGAAAACTAACTTCTAATTATGATTGTTCAATTTTATTGTGTCACCATTCTAGAAAAAGAGGTTCTAACGAAAAGAGAAAAGGGCTTGACCAAAGTGACTTGATTGGAAGTTTTGTTACAGCCAGATTATGCGGATTAATGCTTGCTATTGCACATGACACAGAAAAAAGTACAAAGGACGAAAAGTACAATACTGTTATTTGTGCTAAAACTTGGTTTAAACCAATTGAACCTTTTCAATTTGTAATATCAAATAACGATAATCAATATATTCAAGTAATTTATACCACTGATGAAGTGTCGAATACTGGGAAAAACAAAACTCAGCAGGCAAAAGAAAAAATTGTTAATGTTCTATCAAGTATGCCGGAAATTGGTTTTTCTGCTAAATCTCTCAAGTGTATAGCGGGATATTCCGATAGAACAGTAAATAATGCGTTTTCAGAACTTTTAGCTGATGGGATAATAAAAGCTATAGGAACAACAAAAGATAGAACCTATTTTTATAATATCAAGAAACCTCCTAAGAAACCCAAAGAGAAGAAATATCACAAAGAAGCTGATGACTTGATATAGAAAAGTTGCAGGAAAAGGATTCAAAATAAAGAATAATAATTCTTTTGACTCTTTCTCTTTTTGCTAGAGTTTTTTGCAGAAGTCTATTCTCGCGATTCTTTCCTGCATCCTCTAAATACTTAAAAGTTAAGTTATTACTAGATTTTAGACCAATTTAAGCAAAGGATACTATACTATGAAAAATTTATACAATATAAACGATTTATCAAAACTTTTGAAGATTTCAACTTCGACACTTTACCGTTGGGTACATAGAAAAGAAATCCCGTTTGTAAAACTAGGAGGGCGACTTCTTTTTGAAAGTGAAAAAATTCAAGAATTTATACAACAAAATTCTTTTTAGAATACAAAGTTATGACATAAAAAAAGAAAGGAGAAAATTATGTCAAATCCATTAGCAGTAATATTAGCCTTTGATGCAAAAAGTAAAAAATGGGGTAGGTACAAATGGGACAATAATGATAAAAAATTAGTTTTAATGAAAGAATACTATGATAGCACCCATGCAATGTTAGCGATTGATACTTATGATAGATATTTAAAAAATGATTTTAACAAAGAAGAAATCGAAAAATACCGACTTGCATTAGCATTCCTTAGTCAAAGTGCTTACAGTACGCAAGAAACACGTTAAAGTGATATTAGAAATCAAAGAAGAATTTAGAAGGGACATTCCCTTCTAGTTCTTCAAAGATAAAAAGGTTTTAAAAATGATAAAATCAGTAAGAAAAAACAAAACAACAGGCAAATGGGAATTTGATTACAAAGACCTAAAAGGTAAGAGAAAAATTAAAAAAGGCTTCAAAACAAAAGTCGAAGCCGAAAAAGCTCAAGCTAAAATCTATGAAGATTTGAACAAAGGACTCAATCCCGTTGATACAAAAGTTACTCTTAAAGAAGCTGGTGAGTTATATATGCGATTACATGTCAGTACAAACTGTAAGCCCAGCACAATTGCAACAAACAGAGGGTATCTTGATAATCACATTTATCCATTCTTTGGTGATATGAAATTATGTGAAATAACTCCAATTTTGGTAAAAGAATTTAGAAAAGCAATATTGGATAAAGGACGCAAAAATTCAACAGTTAATAAATATATGGTGTTTCTTGGCTCAATATTCAATTTTATGATTGATAATGATGTGCCAGTAAGAAATCCTTTAGCTAGAATTAAAAATCTTAAAGTTGCCAAAAATGAAAAGATTAGAGCCTTATCCACAGTTGAAGTTCAAGCCTTGTTGAGAAAAACAAAAGTTATTTATCCGAATTTTTATCCTTTGCTATTTACTGCAATATTTACCGGCATGAGAAAGGGGGAAATATTAGCTTTGACTTGGGATTCAATAAATTGGATAACTCAGAAAATTACAGTAGATAAAAATTACACTCATGGCAGATTAGGGACTCCCAAAACCGGTAAAATCAGAGTAATTGATATGTCTAATGAGTTAGCCAAAGTTTTGAAAGAATGGCGTTTGGCTTGCCCGCATAGCGAATTAAATTTAGTATTCCCTAATTCTAATGGAAACTACCAAAGTGCTGATAATTTAGCAAAAAGAAGGTTTTCGCCTGCTTTGAATAGAGCCGGAATCGATAAAATCAGATTCCACGATTTAAGACATACATATGCTAGTTTATTACTTGCAAACGGTGCTCCAATGAAATATGTTCAACATCAACTAGGGCATTCATCAATTACTATGACAATGGATTTGTATACTCATTTGTTGCCGGAAGTGAATGATAAATGTGTTAATTTGCTTAATAATATTGTTTCTTCTGCCGTTGAACCTAAAAGAGTGATAGAAAAATTTGGAACATAAAAATGATGTATATTTCTGTTGTATAATCTTTTTATGAAAGTCTTTTTTATTATCTTATTTTTAACACTTCCTAGTTTAAGCATATATTATGGTATGACATTATCATATGTTCATTTAACATTTTATTTAATAGCATTGTTGTTATGTTTTTGTAATAACGAAAATATAACTACAGTAATAAATCAATTAAATGATATTAAAACATTGAAATTTGGCAATTTTTTATTATTAGAAAAGCAAGTAAAAGAACTAAAAGAAATATCAAAAACTGTAGAAACAAACTCTGATGAAAATAATTTCAATATTTCATTATCTGATAAATATAAACATGAACTTTCGTTTTCAAAATTAAATTTTAATTATAATTTAATCAATGCCCATATAAGACAAATATATAATTTAATATACAATGATGATATTTCTTATATTGATAATATTTTAGTTTTTGATTATTTGAAACAAAAAGAGATTTTAAGTAATGATTTTTGTTTTTATATTTATAATGTCTGCTCTATTATTTCAGATTATTTAAAGAATCCGCAAAATAATAAAATTACTAGTGATTTAATAGAAATTAGTTCTGATGTTATAAATAATCTTATTGAAGTAGAAAATTATATAAAACATATCAATTTGCTTAATGTAAAATCCCAAAAAGAAAATATTCAAATTTAAAAAATTTGCAACTTTTTTGCAACTTTGCCATATTTTTGCACTAAAAAAGGGATTTAGCAACTAGCTAAAACCCTTTAAAATAAATGGTTGCGGGAGCTGGATTTGAACCAACGACCTTCGGGTTATGAGGATGAAAAAATAATAAATTTTAGATACAAATTAAATAAAACTTATCTATTCATTGTTATGTTGCAGATTAGGTTCTTCTGGATTCAGCATGTGAATACCTCTATATGTACAAGTTTTAAAGAAGAGATGAACTTATAAATGGATTATAGATATTGTTTTTTTGTTAATTATTGCATATAATGTTGCTTATAAATTTAGGAACAAAATTTCATGTGTGATAATGAAGCAATAAAAATTGAAACATTAGAATATAAATATCTTAATAAATTTTATCATCTTTTAAAGTATGCTGAAGATGAAATATTAAAAGGATTTGAAACAAAAGAAAAAATTAAATCTGACTGGAAGGATTGCTGGGATGATGCAAATAAAGGAGATTTTTCAGTTGGTGCAGAAAGAATAATATATTCTTTGATAAATGGAAAATGCACAGGGCAACCAAATTCTTGTCCTGTTGGTTCTGATTTATTTTTTGAAGTGGATGATGCGTTTATTCACATAGATTTAAAAACAGTTTATGCCTCACGTACGGCCAAAAGTAAAAATGGTAAACTAACTGGTGGTAATATTGGCGATTTTAATACAAGTATATTTGTAGGAAGGAATCAAAATTCATATTCAACAACATACATTCCAAAAGGAGTAAAAAAAGAAGAGCGAGAATATAAAGGTTTCCTTCCTGTTGCATATACATTAAATAATATGATAAAAAAATATTGTTTAACTTATTTTATTTCTGTATTGTATGAATATGAAAATGAAGAGTTTAATACTCTTTGCATAAATATTTCTTGTATGCCAAATGGAACATTAAATTCAATATACAGGGACATGCCTATAAGAGCCGGTAAAAATTCTGATAAAGCTCGATTTAATTTTTATAAATGCAATAAGTTTACTCAATTAGAAAATAAACCAAGTAGAATAAAAATAATTTATATAGATTCGGCAACAATTGACACGTATAAAATATATAAAACAAAGATGAAATTTTTATCAGATTTATCTAAAGAAAGTACTTAAGAATAAATATTGTAATATTTTCTTTCTCCTGACCATTCTTCATTTTGAGAATTGTATCTTTTTTCAAGATAGGTATCTTTAAATCTAAAAGTGTTTCCACCTTTTACGGCCTTTAAAAATATGCTGTTATGTCCACTTTCTTTTTTAGACATAGGCCACCACAATATTCTATGATCAATATCATAATATCCAATCTTATTATTGCGATTATTTTCCCAAACTATCCTATGCCAAGATGAAGGAATATCTGTAGATGACTCAATTTTTAAAAATTTACTACTTGTATCAAGATTGTTGAATTCTCTAGACGTTGTAATTCGACGAGGGCTGTAGTACAAACCGTGGTTTCTACCATAATATAAATAATCTTTAAAATTTACAAATAAATCATTACCAAACAATTCACTTAATTGTCCGTTGGGTATACATGTTAAAACTAAGCTTGGATCATTTTCATTATTTAAAAAATTAAAATGATCATTACTATCAGCATACCCAATTTTAATTAAAAATGTTAAAATCGGTTTGTCTGTTCGAGGATCAATAGAGTTTAAATTTGCTGGAACTTGCAGCCCAGGAAATTCTCCAGCACGCATTACTTTTTCATTGATAAACGATGTTTGGTTGTGTTCTAATTGTGTTGAATTTAATTCTCCACTATTGCCAATTTTATCAATAGTTTTAACATCAACATTTAAAATGATATCATCTAATTCTAATGCAATATCACAACTTATAGGTGATGGATAAAATTTTGTAGACTCAAAATAACTATACATATGATGTCGCAATAATCTTTCAGAAGCTTCTTTAATTTTATTTTTCTTATTCCAAGCTTCTGAAAGAATCTCATAATATTCTTGGATTTCTTGTTCAATATTTTTTAGGTCATCTTTAAACATATCAGAAGTTATTATACTTTCTAGTACATTCATATATTTTTCTTCTAAATTTAAAATATTATTTTGAATTTGTGTACGGCTACAGTTTATATTTTGTTCAGACATACTTCCTCCATTTTGTCCAGCTTACCATAAAAAGTAATGAATACATATTATTTATTTTTGTCTAATTCTAATTTAACACAATTAGCAACTTGTTCTGCTAATTTTACTGGCACAGCATTACCAATTTGTTTATGCATGATTCCAATTGTAGAACCACAAAATACAAAATCTTCAGGGAATGTTTGAATAATTGCACATTCTCTAACGCTCAATCGTCTTTGTTTATTGACATGTATTTCTGGACTTGTTGCTGTTATTGTATCACTTGGACGATTCCAATTTGTTATTCTTAATGCTTGTTCGAAAACTACTGGTTTTTCTACCATTGTTGTTACAATTTTATCATATTTATCATCAAAGCCTAGTAATTTTTTTAGTTCCCACCAATCAGATGGTTTTGGAATACTACCACTATTGTTATCTTTTCTGAACCAATGTCCGGCAGTATAACTATAACCAAAATGTTCATCAACTTGCTTTGTGCTGATACCTGCTAATTTTCGCCATTTTACTAAATAATCACAAATGTCGTGTTGATTAACATTATATTTTCGCCCCCAAAAAACGTCAGCAACGTTTTCATTAGCTTTATGTTGGTATATAGTTTTTTTATTTGGCATTTTTATTGGACTATCCTGGCATCGAATATTTGATAACCAACCTATTGCTTCTTCACAAGTAATGGCAGGTAATAATCCTTTTTTCTTTCCTTCAGCATCAAGGTAGTGAGTTTTTTTAGGAAAAGTAATAGAAGAATTTAATCTATTACCTATAATTACAACCCTTTCTCTGATTTGAGGAACACCATATTCTGCGGCATTCAGAACTCTAGCTTCAACAAAATAACCTAAATCTTCAAAATCTTTTTTTATCATTTTAAAGACTTGCCCTTTTTCCATCGATAAAATTCCTTTTACATTTTCTGCAACAAACATCTTAGGCTTTTTGTCTCTAATAATTCTAAGCATTTCTTTATATAGAAAATTACGTTTATCTTCCATGCTTCTTTTTGAATTAGCAATAGAAAATCCTTGACATGGAAAGCCCCCAATAATAACATCTGGATTATCTGGAATATCTTTGCTTGATATCATTGTTATGTCGCCATACACAATATGAGGGCCAATATTTTTCTTGTATGTTTCAATAGCTTCAGGTATAATGTCATTTGCCCATATTATTTCAAAACCAGCATTAATAAATCCTAAATCCATTCCACCTGCACCTGAAAACAATGAAATGACTTTATATTTTCCTTTTGTGTCTTTTATTTCGAATTTTTCATTTTCATCCTTTACAAGTTCTAAAATATCGCCTATGTCACAATTTAAAACATTACAAATCTTTGATAAAACTTCTGTACTTACCATTTCTTCTTTTCCAAATTTTGCCAATGTACTGCTGCTTATTTTTGCAATATGTCGCAAATCAGTTTTTGACATTTTTTTATCAATTAATAACTTCCATAATTTATCATAATTAGCTTTCATTTAATGAATCCCCACTATTTCAAAATTTATTTTATCACAAATACCATGCAACAAACAAAATATTTACATTTGCAAATATAATATTTGTTGCACCTTAAAATGCAAATTAAAAGTTAGTTATTAATTCATATAATATACAAAGTGATTATTATATTATTA
>DBIX01000031.1 GCA_002297005.1 Cyanobacteria bacterium UBA791
GGCATTGAGAACATCTTCTTTAGCATTTAAAGAAGGCTTTGGAACATCTTTACAAGTTACAGATGCTCAAATGATGTTGTCTAAGGTTAAAATTGAACGACTAAATTCAATTTATAACTATGACGTGACATTGACAGATTTATTAAAAACAAACGGTGATACAAAAGCAATTTTGAACTATGTATCAAATTCTAAAACAGAAAAATTTTAAGCGAGGATAATATGAGTAAAAAAGCAATTACAGGAGTATTTTTTGTAGCAGTAATTTTAGCCGTAATAGGTTGTGTTTATGCGTTTATGCAAGCAAATACAATGTTGTTACAAGGTGAAGTTGATGTTAAAACGGTTGATTTGGCATCAAAAATTACAGGTCGTATAGAAAAAATTAATTATAAAAAAGGCGATAGAGTTAAAAAGGGTGATGTTTTAATTGCTCTTGATACTCCAGAAATTAACGCGAAAGCTGCTCAGGTTGATGCAACAGTTCAATTAGCCCTAGCGCAACAAGAAAAAGTTAATAATGGTGCTAGAAACGAACAAATTAGTATGGCAAAAGCCTCTAGAGATTTAGCTAAAAAAACTTTTGATAGATTAAATAGATTGCATGATGAAGGTGTAATTCCGACTCAAAAACTTGATGAAGCAAGAGCTAAATATCAAGCAGCGCAAGACAATTACAATATGTTAGTTACAGGTAGCCGTATGGAAGACAAACTTTCAGCTGCCGCAAATGTTAAACGTGCAATGGGTGCAAATGATGAAGTTCAATCTTACTTGAAAGAAAATACAATTGTTGCTCCGATTGACGGCGTAATCACAGAAATTAACGTTGAAGAAGGCGAACTTGTTGGCGCTGGTTATCCGATTGTAACTATCGTTGATGATAATGACTGTTGGGTTGTGTTCAACTTAAGAGAAGACTTGTTGTCAAAAATTAAAGACGGAACAGAATTCAACGTAAAAATTCCTGCAATGGGCAAAGAACCTATAAAAGTTAGAGTAAATTATATCTCTGTAATGGGTGATTTTGCAAATTGGCGTGCTACAAAAGCAAAAGGTGATTTTGATATGAAAACTTTTGAAGTTCGCGCAGTTCCTGTTGAAAAAGTTGAAGGCTTACGTGCCGGCATGAGTGCAGTTTTTGATTGGAAGAAACTTAAATAATGTCATTAGAAAGTGTTGTAAAACGAGAAATAAGACGAATATATAAAGAGCCATTGTTTTGGACAGTGGCATTTATAATGCCGTTAGCGATGTGCTTGATAATCTGTTTGATTTTTTCAAAAGGTTCTCCAACAGATATGCCAATAGCCGTTTTGAATGACGACAATTCGGCTTTTTCAAGAATGTTTGTAAGAGATTTAGAGGCTTTGCCTTCTTGCTCTGTAAAATATAACGTTACAAGCCTTGAAGAAGGTCGTCAGTTGCTTACAGAGGGTAAAGCGTACGCTTTTGTTGCTATTCCTCGTGATTTTCAACGCGATATTTATAGATTAAAACAACCAAAACTTTTGTTTTATTACAATAATCAAAGAATTTTGATAGGCGGAATTATCTCAAAAGATGTAACAATGCTTGTTCAAACAATGATGGTAGGGCTTGATGCGACAATTCGTTCAAAACGAGGTTTGCCAATGGACGAAGCTATTAAGCAAGCTAATTTGATTAGAGTTAATGAACATGTTCGTTCAAATCCTTATTTCAATTATCAATATTTTCTTTCTATTGTCGCGTTTGGTCATATATTGCAAATTCATTTGATTTTAACAATGCTATGGGCTTTAGGAACAGAGTTTAAATATGGTACTACAAAAGAGTGGCTAAAATCAGCTGACGGTTCAATAATTAAGGCTTATTTTGGTAAATTAATTCCTTATTTTGCAGTATTTTTAATGCTTTTTGCCATTTTATTCGGTACATATTTTATAATAATGGGAATTCCATACACAGGTGATTGGTTTATGGGTATTTTATCAACTCTTTTATTCATTTTCACTTGTTGTTGTGTTTCAATCATTTTTATTTCAATCAACGGTAATTTTAGATATGGTTTAAGCAACGCAGCGTTCTATGTAGCAATGGGTTTTGCTTTTGCTGGTGTAACTTATCCTGTAATGGTTATGCCATGGATTGCAAAGGCTTACAGTGCGACTTTGCCATTAAGTTATTGGGTTCAAGTTATGATTGATCAATCCTTGAGACAAATTCCGATTATTTATGACTTCAAACATATAAATTCAATGCTAATTTTATCAGCAGTTGGCTTGTTAGCATTGATTAGACTTAAAAAATTAGCAATGGACGAAAAAAGGTGGTATCAATCATGATGAAGAAATTAATTGATATCATAAAAGATGAATTTGATTTGTTCCGCAAGGAATCAGGCGCAATGCTGATTATGATTATTGGTGTTGTTGCGTATTCTATCTTTTATATGTTGCCTTATTCGACTGAAATAATTAAAGAAGCACCGATTGGTGTTGTAGATTTTGACGGTACAAAGATGTCGCACGAGTTTATACGCAACTTGAATGCAACAGATTCTGTTGATGTTGTTTCTCGTCCTGTTAGTATCGACGAGGCTAAACACCAATTCTATAAAGGTGATATTAAAGGTTACGTAATTGTTCCTCGTGATTTTCAAAAAGAAATAAAAAGAGGTTCTCAAGCTGTTGTTTCAACTTATGCGGATTCAAGCTATTTGATTATTTATAAAACAATATATTCAGCAGTTGTTCAAACAGCGATAAATTACGGTGCAAAAATAGAAGTTGGTAAACTTCTTAAAAAAGGAATGCCAAAAGATGTTGCAATGACTGTAAAACAGCCTTTTGAATTTGTGCAAGTGCCACTTTATAACCCTGCTGGCGGTTATGAAACTTATGTTTATCCTGTAATTTTGATATTAATTCTTCACCAAACTCTAGTTGTTGGTATAGGCTTAATGCAAGGTACAAGACACGAGTTGAAAGAAAATTATTGTAAAAAAGAGGAAGACATTCCTATAACCTTGTTTGGAAGATGTACGGCGTATGTTTTGCTATATATGTTTTATTCAATCTTCTATTTCTTGATATATCCGGCAATAGGCAAATATCCGATGTCGTATAACCTTTTGCCATTGATATTAATATTGATACCAATGTTCTATGGCGCAGGATTTTTCTCTCATACAATTTCTTATTACTTCAAAAAAAGAGAATCTTCACTGTTGATATTGGTTGTAACCTCTTTAATCTTCATCTTCCTTCCTGGGTTAATTTGGCCTAAAGAAGCAATCCCTCAATGGCTAAATATTGTTGCATACTTTATCCCTGCAACTTGTGGAGTTGACGGAATTATTAAGGTTAACCAAATGAATGCAACATTTTGGAATGTAAGATACGATTTCTTATGGCTAATCTTCCTTTGCGGATTGTATTTTGCCTCATCAATTTACGTAATCAAAAAGAAATTCAATAAAGATGGGTTAAACGAAAAATAATTAATGTTCTTTGTAATAATAAGTTAACTCTGTGTTTAGGTCTAATTTCTTGCAGTCTTTTCTGAAGATACCTAATTTAATACCCATTTTTGCAAGTCTATAAAGCAAACTTACGCCTAAAACGCCAAAACCATACTTGCATGAGCGTACAAAGTTGATTGAAGATGCCTCTTTAAAGTATTTTGTAGGACAAGAGATTTCGCCAATGTTGTAATTATTAAAGAATAACAGTGCCAAAATTTCGTTGTCAAAAATAAAGTCATCGTTGCAACTTGCAAGTGGTAATTTTTCTAAAACTTCTCTTGTAAAACCTCTAAAACCTGTGTGGTATTCAGATAATTTTTCACCTAAAAAGAAGTTTTCAAATCCTGTCAAAAACTTGTTTGCAATGAATTTATATAATGGCATACCACCTTTAAGAGCAGAATTTCCAAGCATGCGAGATGCCATAACTGCATCATACTGTTCAAATGCCATCATAGCAACCATCGCAGGGATAAGTTTCGGTGTATATTGGTAATCTGGGTGCAACATAACAACAATGTCTGCTCCAGCCTTTAATGCGGCAAGATAGCAAGACTTTTGATTGCCCCCATAACCTTTGTTCTCTTTGTGTACAATAGTAGTAATATTTAAAGATTTAGAAAGCTCTTTAGTGTTATCTAAAGAGCTGTCGTCTACTAAAATGATTTCATCTACAAATTCACGGTAAATTTCATCATAAGTTTGTTTCAATGTATGTTCTGCGTTGTAAGCAGGCATGATAACAACAATTTTTTTACCGTTAAGCATGACTTCCTATTCTTCTGGCATTGCTTCAACAACTTCGATTTCTTCTTCGTCGTTGTTGTCAACGTTTTCCATTCTGATAGATGCTTTGTTAGAAGATAATGCTTTATCTTTAACTTTTTGAACTTGTCTTAATAATTTATCAGATAATAAATCGATGCTTGCATACATAGATTCAGCAGATTCTTCTAAGTGAATTTTAACTTTGTCTAAGTTGCATCTAACTTCTGCGATGTGTTTTTCAGCAGCAGCTGGATTTTTGATAACTGATAAGATTACTTCAATACCTTGAATTTGGTCGTAGTGTGTAGCTACTTTACCAATTTTTTCTTTTACATAAGCCTTGATAGCTTCTGTGATTTCAATGTTTCTTCCGTTTACGTGTATACGCATTATTAAGCCTCCAATGTTAGTTTTATAGATAGAATACTAAAAACAAAAATTAAAATCAATCAATCAATTATGTATTGTAAACATAGTTAATCAGAAATGATTTGTTGTAATTCAACGTTTGGAGTACCTAACACTCTCACTAATTCTAAAACAGAAGCCTTCATTTGGCATTTTTGAGATGAACCAGAGAAGAAATCTTTGTAGAAACAACCTTCGCAATTGCAACCACGTTTGTAACAATCTAATGCTGTTGGTGTCCATCTTCTAACGGCTACAGCTCGTCCCATATCACGACTTCTAAACACTATGTATTTCCTCCAAGTATTATTTTTAATTTGATTATGAAATATATTTTGCTAGGCGTAGACTGATTGTCATGCCCAACTACTACCCACAAAGCAATGTTTACTTGCTTTATATACATTGTAAAATTTCAAAGCGTTTTTGCAAGGGCATTTTAGCCCTATTTTCACATTTCGCAACATATACCTTGAACATGCATAATCGCTGAATTGTAGGTATATCAATAAGCATGACTTTTGCGCTATGACATGATTAGCGCCTACAAAAACATGGAAACCCATGATTGGCGCATGTTTTCATGTTTTGAATTTTGGTTAAGAAATGTAAATTATTTCCAAAACCCATGCCCGTTTTAGCCTAATTTGGCATGGTCTAAATAATTATCTTCTTGAACTTAAAGTTTTTTTAAGATATATTAAAAATATAAGCAGTAATATATAAATAGCAAAGGAAGAATATTTTGGATAACGGTTTTATTGAAAACGGATTTATTGTGAACTTAAGCAATGCAAAAAATGCAGCAGAAGTTATTTATGAATTAAGTTCTATTCTTGAAATGCCTGAAGCAAAAGGCAAAAAGATTTGTTTAAAATTAGAAGGTATTGATTTAACTCAATCTCAATTGTTGAGTATCAGAGCCTTAATTGAATCTATGGATTCAACTTTAGAATTTGTTGATTCTTCTTCAGAAGCGACAAAGGCATCAGCTGACGCTTTAGATATTCAAATTTCAGAATTGAAAAACGAAGTTGAAATTCCAAAAATTGAGCCTACTCAAGAGGAATTAGAAGCCTTGACTAAGAAACCTGACTTGTTCAGTGGCAGTGATCACGATTTAGCTTTCCAAGAACTTGCACAAGAAGAAGGTATTCTTAAAGAAGACGAAATGCGAACTTATGCAACTATGGACGAAGATGAAGTTCCAAACTTCGAAGACAAGGAAGACGACGAAGATATTGAAAAATTACCAACATTATATTTGCACCAAACACTTCGCTCAGGTCAAACAATTACATCAGATGGAAACATTGTTGTAATCGGTGATGCAAACCCAGGAAGTGAAATTGTTGCAAGAGGTGACGTTACAGTATGGGGCGTTTTGGGCGGTATTGCTCAAGCAGGTTCTCACGGTAATGCAAATGCAAGAATTAGAGCATTAAAAATGAATGCAATTCAATTGAGAATCGCTAATTGTTATGCAAGACGTGTAAATACAGAAAACATTCCATTCGTTCAAAAATCACCTTCTTTCACACCGGAAGAAGCATATATTGACGGTAAATCAATAGTTATAACTACAACATACGAAAGTAAGGAGAAATAATGACAGGTAGAGTAATCGTAATTACGTCTGGTAAAGGCGGTGTAGGAAAAACAACTACCACAGCAAACATCGGTACAGCTTTAGCAAAAGCTGGTAACAAAGTTGTTCTAATCGATACAGATTTAGGCTTAAGAAACTTAGATTTGTTATTAGGTTTAGAAAACAGAATTGTTTACACAATTGTAGATGTTGTTGAAGAACGTTGCAAATTGAAACAAGCACTTGTAAAAGATAAGAAAAATCCAAACCTTTGCTTGTTGGCAGCTGCTCAAACAAGAGATAAAACCGC
>DBIX01000022.1:0-4370 GCA_002297005.1 Cyanobacteria bacterium UBA791
TCCATGACCTTAAAATTATTGCTTAAAATGTTACAATATATTACAAAGGTTTTTTTTAAATATTTATGTTTTAAAATAATATTGGAGAGAATAGGAGTTATAATATGGCAATTAAATCAATAATTTTGGCAGCAGGTAAAGGTACTAGAATGAAGTCTGAAAAGCCAAAAGTTTTACACGATATTTTTGATAAAACTTTATTAGGTTACGTACTTGATGCAGTTAACGGTACAGGTAAAGTTGACGAATCTTTTGTTATCGTTGGTCATCAAGCTGAAAGAGTTGATGAATATGTTAAAAACAACTATGAAAACGCAAAAACAATTCTTCAAAGTCCTCAACTAGGTACTGGTCACGCTGTAAGTATGGCTTGTCCTGATTTAGAAGATTTTGATGGTGAAGTTATTATTCTTTGTGGTGACACACCTTTGATTACTTCTAAAACTTTAGAAGCTTTTATTAAATCTCACAAAAATAATCATTGTCATATTACTGTTATGACTGCTATTTTTGAAGACCCTAAAAATTATGGCAGAATTATTAGAAATATGGATGGTTCAGTTAAAGCTATCGTTGAAGAAAAAGATGCAACAGTTGAACAAAAACAAATTCAAGAAGTAAATGCTGGTATTTATTGTTTGAATTGGCAAAAAGTTAAAAAAGCTTTTTCTGAATTAAAAAGCAACAATGCTCAAGGTGAATATTATTTAACAGATATTATCGCTTGGGGTACAAAGAAAAATCTTAATGTTCAAGCTTACACATTAAAAGATAATAACGAAATTTTAGGTATCAATTCAAAAGTTCAACTTGCAGCGGCTGCAAAAATCTTGAATAAACGTAGTTTAACAAGATTAATGAACGAGGGTGTTACTATTGTAGATCCTGAAAATACTTGGATTAGCCCAGAAACTACTATTGATACAGATACAATTATTTATCCAAATACATTTATTACTGGTGAAAATACAATCGGTAAAAACTGTAAAATTGGACCATTTTCTCATTTAAGAGGTGGTAATAAAATTGGTAACAATGTTAGAATTGGAAACTTTGTAGAAATTAAAAAATCAGAAATTAAAGATAATACAAATGTTTCTCACCTAAGTTATATTGGTGATAGCGAATTAGGTTCTCACGTAAATATTGGTGCTGGTACAATTACTGCAAATTACAACCCAATTACAAAAGTTAAAAGCAGAACAGTAATTAAAGATAATGCAAATACTGGTTCAAATTCAGTTATTGTAGCTCCAGTAACAGTTGAAGAAAAAGGCTTTGTTGCAGCTGGTACTGTTGTAACAAAAGATGTTGCTGAGGGTGATTTAGCTTTAACTAGAGCTGAATTAAAAACTATAAAAAAATACGTAAAATAAGGATTTAAAAATGACTATAAAACCTTGGAATGATTATTTTTTAGATTTGGCAAAGACTTGTTCAACTCGTTCAAATTGTATTAGAGCACAAGTTGGGGCGGTAATTGTTGGCGAGGATAAAAAAATCAAGGCAACTGGTTACAATGGAACACCGTCAAAGGTTGTTTCTTGTATGGAAAATGGCGAATGTTACCGTGTAAAAAACAATATTCCATCAGGTACAAGATATGAAACTTGTCGTTCAATTCACGCTGAGCAAAATGCTATTATCCAAGCTGGGCAAGATAGATGCAAGGATGCAACAATGTATATTTATGGACATCAAATGATTTGTATTCTTTGCAAAAGATTTATTGTTCAATCAGGTATAAAAGATGTTTATCTAAAGAAAGACGACAACTCTCCAGTAGTCTATGTTACAGTTGATGATATTCGTAGAGAGTTGAACTCTACGATGGCTGGTGTTGAATTGTAACAAATGTAACAAAATATTAAGTGTACTGTTTTACACAAATGTTAAATTTTGTGAAAAGGTGGCATAATATTAGTGGAGATACAAAAATCCAAAGGAAAAAATGAATAATACAATCCAATTTCACAGTGATCTTCAGAGATTAATTGAAATTTTACCTTCAAAGGTAACAAGTCGCCTTAACCCAGACGAAATGAACGATGTTATCGAAATAGTTCTGGACTTAGGTAGACTTCCCGAGATTAGACACCATAAGGGCAAGATTGATTGTATTGAGTGTGAGCCAATAACTGACGAGGATATTAATCATATCACAAGTCATTTGCAAGAATTTACGTCAGATAATCGTTCTGGTATTCCTGGAACTTTGCACAGAATTAGTGCTATTAGAAATAGACAAGGTAAAATTGTAGGTTTAACATGTAGGGTTGGTAGAGTTGTAACAGGTACTATTGCTTGTATTAAAGATTATGTTATGACTGGCAAAAGTATTCTATTTCTTGGTAAACCTGGTGTTGGTAAAACTACGAAACTAAGAGAAATTTCAAGACTTGTAGCTGATGAATTAGGAAAACGTGTTGTAATCGTTGATACTTCAAACGAAATTGCTGGTGATGGTGACACTCCGCACCCAGCTATTGGTAAAGCTAGACGTATGCAAGTTAGTCAACCTGAATTTCAAAAAGATATTATGATTGAGGCGGTAGAAAACCATACTCCTGAAGTTATTGTAGTTGATGAAATTGGTACAGAGGCTGAAGCACAAGCAGCAAGAACTATTGCAGAACGTGGTGTTATGTTGATTGCAACTGCTCACGGTCAAAGTTTGGAAAACTTGATTAAAAACCCTGCGTTGTCAGACCTTGTTGGTGGTATTCAATCAGTAACATTAGGTGATGATGAGGCAAAAAGACGTGGTTCTCAAAAGACTGTTCTTGAAAGAGAAAAACAACCAACTTTTGATATTGTAATTGAAATTATTGATAGAAACACTTTGGCAATTTATAAAGATACAGCAGAAGCTGTTGATTATATCTTAAGAGGTTGGCCAATAAGACCTGAAATTAGAAAAGTTGACCAAACTTATGACAAAAAACCTATCACAACCGTAGGTGAAAAGGTTGATATTAAACTTCCTGAAAAACCGGTTGAAACTCCTGTTGTTGAAGAAAAACATGAGGAAGTTCCGGCATATCCACAACATCACAATGCACCTGCAGAAGATTCGTTAAAATTCTCTTTTAATAGAAAAGATTATGTTAACGAAAACAAAAAATTTAAAAAGATTTATCTATATGCAGTTTCAAGAAATATAGTTGAAAAAATCATTGAAAGACTTGATTTAAATGTAGAAATTACAAGAAACATTGATGATGCAGATATTGTAATTGCTCACAAAAACTTTGCAAAGAGCGGTGCAAAAATCCTTTCTACTGCAAATGATTACCGTTTACAAGTGTTCTTTATCAAGACAAATTCAATGGCTCAAATCCAAAAAGTTATGAAAGAAGCTCTTGATATAAGAGAATCTGACCACGCTTTAAAAGGCTATTGCGATGATGCAGAAAGAGCTTTGGATGAGGCAAAAGCTGCAATTAACAAAATTTTAAATGGTAGTGAAGACATTGAACTTCAACCACAAAACCAACATATCCGTAAACTTCAACACGAACTTGTTGAACAACACAACTTAAATAGTCAAAGTATTGGCGAGGGCGAAGAAAGACATTTAAGAATTGTTGGCGGAAAAGATTTTAAAAAGCTTGGTTAATTGAAGATTACAAGTCGCTTAGTTGCACAAATTGAGTATAAAAATTGTACTCTTTCTTGTGTGTTTCGTGATTTGTTTCGTCAATAACGTCTACAACTTTGTAACCGCCGTCATAACCAAAGGCTTGTCCTGTAATAGAATAAAATATGCCATTTTTTGAGTATTCTTCGTTTGAGTGAAAATGTCCAGCGAATATACCCTTTACGTTAGAATGTTTAGCTAAAATGGACTCATATCTATCATTTTTGTAGGTATCTTTTTCCGACATAGTTATTTTCATTGGAAAATGTTGAAAAATAATAACATTTTTATCTGAGTATTTTTTCAATTTTTTAGCAAGCCAAGCAAGAGTGTTATCACGATAATATCCGCCAAAGCTTGGTATAATTTCTCTAGCTCCATCAAGAGCTATGAAAACAAAATCACCTTTTTTGAATACAAAATTAGTCTTTTTAGCTTTTTGATTTTTGTTATATTTTCTTACTACGTTTACATAATCTGCTTTTGAAAAACCACTTGTTTTAGCTACATCGTGGTTTCCTACAACAACGTAGTACGGTACTTTTAAATTATTTGCTTGTGTTAAAAAGTTTATATAAACTTCTTCATTTGCATTTGCTGTATTATCGCCTGTAAATACTACAAATTCTACGTTTTTAGTTCTATTTATATTATTTATAATTTTATCAAAATTTTCTATAATATATAAAGGTATATCAGTCAGGTTTTCAGTTTTTTTGAAGTCAGCTAA
>DBIX01000022.1:4404-12620 GCA_002297005.1 Cyanobacteria bacterium UBA791
TAAATCGAAAATCCTTACAAAATCCAGATTGATTTACAAGGAAAAATGTTAAACATGTCAGTAACATTTTATATATAATTTGTTTCATAGTCTAGTCCAATCAATAATTATATGTTAAAATACTTATAAATTTATTATAACATAAGTGGATTTATATAATGCAAAATTTTATAAAAAAATATCCTGAAATTTGTTCAATAGCATTGTTAACATTACTTTGTCTATTTTTCTTATTTTTTGGTTTAGATTTTTATCCAATTTTGGATGATTCAGAAGCTCTTTTTGCATCTGTTGCTAAAAATATCTTGGTTCATGACGACTTCAAGTTATTGGTATTAAATATGCAACCATTTTTGGATAAGCCACCTTTGTATTTTTGGCTTATCGCACAATCTATAAATTTATTTGATACGTTTAATGAATTTAGTGTAAGATTACCAAATACAATTATTTCTTTTATTTTTGTATTCTTTGTATATTTTATAGGTAAGCATGTTCTATCAAGAAAGTTTGGATTAGTTTCTGCTATTATTCTTTTAACAAACTTAGCATACTTAATTCTTTCTCATGTTGCTATTTTTGAAGTGACTTTTTCCTTCTTTATTACATTGGCAGTTTATTTTGCTTTTCTTGCTAACTTAGAGGATGAAAGATCATCTAAGAAAAAATATTATTGGTGGTTATTCTACGCATTTTGTGGAATTGCTTGTTTAGTAAAAGGCATATTTGGTTTAATTTTACCTTTTTCTATTATGCTTATTTATTATGCTCTTATTAAGAAAACAAAAGAAATTTTTAAACCAATACATTTTATAGTTGGCTTGTTCGTATTTATACCAATTGCTATACCTTGGTTTTATGAAATGAGCATTTTGTTTGGTGATAAATTTATTCAAAATTACGTATATGCACCAAACTTCTCTAATTTTATAAAAAATTTATTCTGTTTTGCATTAATATTTATTCCTGCATTTATGCCTTGGATTTTTATCTTGTATGGCGATTTAGTTGATGTAGTAAATAAGATTATTGCAAGATTTAAGAATAATACTCATTTTTCAGTAATTACTGTTGAGCAAAAAGTAAGCTTGTTTGCTTTGGTTTATTTTGTTGTGACATATTTTACAATATGTCTTTTCGCAAAATCAGCTTTTTCAATATTGTTACTTGTTCCATCTGCATCTCTATTAACGGCATATTTGTTATGTTCTTCTGATGTAAATGAGTTTTATAAAAAGAAAGTTATTTCTTTCTCAACTTATATAATAGCAATTTTATTTACAGTTGGCACAATTTCATTTGCTTTCTTGTATATGTTTTTACCATTAAACTTATTCGAACAAGTTCAACAATTTAAAAACTTATTGATTATTGGTATTAACTTTTTGAGTATTTTGTTATTGTTAAAACTTAAAAATAAAGATGTATTGGCGATGCTTTCGTCATACATTCTTTCTATGTTCTTTATTATCGTGTTTACCGTCGTTCATGGCTTTAACATGTTCTATTTTAGCGGTGAAAATGAACTTGTTGAATATGCAAAATTTGCAAAGAGTAAGGATACTAAATTAATTACTTATAATTTACCAGTTAAGCCAAGTATATTAATGGAATCTTCTGATATGGTATATTTCATTGATAAAAAACATTTTAACGATATTACTAAGATTTTAGAAACTGAAAATAATAAGGTTTGTTATATCATTTTGAAAAACAGAGATATTCAAGATGTATTAGAAAAATTACCTGTAAGAATATTTATGCTTGATAGTGGAGATAAATATTCAATTTATTCAAATGTTGAATTACCTAAAAAAGCTATCAGTTTGAGTAAATTCTATAATAAAAATTAGGTATTTTTTAGAATTTTTACTGGCATGCCGAATGCACTATTCATGTGTATTGTCAACAAAAAATTTGCAAAATTTTAATCTAAATTCATTAAATTTTTGTCATTAATTTTTGTAAAACTAACCTATCTTAGTGGTAATGGGGGGCATGGTCTATTGTAAAAATTTATACAAATTATTTTACTTGTAAGTCATGGATTAAAGTACTAGCATGTACATGTTGAAGGAAACAAATACGTATTATAGAAGATGAAAAAGATTAGGGAAGCTACACAGACGAAGGAGTGATGGCAATAGGGCGTAAGGCTCGTTATGAAAAAGATTTTACAGACAATATGATAAGAAATAGTTGAAATATAAAAACAAAATTTAATCATGAGAGGACAAAGGGATAGTTTTCTCATAAACTTGCCGAAAGGCAGGTTTTTTTTTATAATTTTTGTATGGACGAAAAAGAAACAAAATATGTTATATCATTAATGAGTGGAACATCAACAGATTCTATTGATGTTGGGTATTGTAAAGTTACTCCTGATTTGAGAGTAGAATTGATTGATGGAATAAATTATCCTTATCCTGAAAATGTTAAGGAACAAATTTTTAAATTATACAAACCTGATGCGACAGTTCAAGATTTGTGCAGAATGAACTTTGTTATTGGTGAATGTTTCGCAGCTGCAGCAAACAAGTTAATAAAAAAACATGGTAGACCTGATTTTATATCTTCTCATGGTCAAACAATTTATCATGTTCCAGCAAATAGTACTCTTCAAATTGGTGAATCTTCTATTATTTCTGCAAGAACAGAGTGTATGACAATTTCTAATTTTAGAGAAAAAGATATTGCAGTAGGTGGCGAGGGTGCACCTTTAGTATGTTTTGCTGATGAAAAATGGTTTAAGCCTTTAAAGAAAAATGTTATAGTCCAAAATATTGGCGGAATTTCTAATTCTACGGTTATCTTAAATGATTATGATACGTATGGATTTGATAATGGCCCAGGTAATATGCTTATCGATTATTGTATGCGTAAATTCTTTAACAAAGAATACGATAAAGATGGTAGAATTGCTCTAGAGGGTAGTATTTCTGATAACTGGTTGAACTTGTTGTTAGAGGATGAATACTATTTAGTTGAGCCACCAAAAACTACTGGCAGAGAATATTTTTCAGCACAATATATCGAAAATGCTTTGAGAATTGCACCAGAAAAGCCTGAAGATATTATTGCCACTCTAACGGCATTGACAGCCAAATCTATAGCTGTTTCTTACGAGAGATTTGTTTATACTCATTCAAGCATTGATGAGGTTATTTTAGGTGGTGGGGGTGCTTATAATCCAACACTTGTTAATATGCTAAGAAGATTTCTTCCAAAACATGTTGAATTAAAAACTCATGAAGATTATGGCATTTCAAATAACTTTAAAGAAGTTATGGCATTTGCCTTGTTGGGTTATTGTACTTTTTATAATATTCCAAACAATTTACCGTCTTGTACTGGGGCAAAACATAGAACTGTTTTAGGCAAGATTACTTACTAACATTTCTTGAATAGCTTTTGGAATATATTTTAATAAATCAGATGCAAGTACAGAATACTCTGTCAATTCTTCGCTTGCAAGCTCTCCAGCTCTTCCGTGAAGATGAACTGCTAGGCTTGAAGCTTCAAATGCATCCATTTTTTGTGCAGAAAAACCTGCAATCATTCCGCATAAAATATCACCTGTTCCTGCTTTTGCAAGAGCAGAATTACCAGTTGTATTTGTGTAAATCTCTTCGTTTTTAGAACAAACAACTGTTTTATGTGATTTTAAAACCGTTGTACATCCGTATTTTTCTGTAATTTTTTTTGCAGTAAATCTAGGATTTCTTAAAATGTCCTCAACTTTTTGACCTGAAAGTCTTGAAGCCTCTGCAATATGAGGAGTTAAAATTACATTTTGTGGTAATTTTATTTTTGGAAATTTAGATATAATATTAAGTCCATCCGCATCAATTACAACAGTTTTATCTGTATCTTTTAAATCAAAAAGAATTGCTTTAAACATTAAAATTGCTCCTGGGTCTTGAGAAAGACCTGAACCAATAGAAATGACATCATATTTAGATAGTTGTGATTTTATTTCTCCAACAGGAACACAAACAATGTCAGGTGTCATAGATGCGACTCTTAATAAAACGGATGGAATGCTTGCTAACGTTACATATCCACATCCAACTTTTAGTGCTGACATGCTAGATAAATAGGCAGCTCCAGAATAGTTTTTGCTACCAGCAATATTTAGGACTTTACCAAAAGTTCCCTTATGTGATTTTTCTTCTCTTATCGGTAAGTGTAAATCCAATTTTATTAAGCTCCGTAAGTATGTCTTATAGCCTCGTATAAAACAATTGCTACTGAATTAGACAAGTTTAAACTACGTCTGTGTTCTATCATCGGTATGGTGTAACAAAATTCCTTCTTTTCTTCTAATAATTTTTCGTCCAAACCTCTTGTTTCTGGACCAAAAACTAAGAAATCGCCCTCTTTATATGGTGCTGTGTAATGTTCCTTGTTTGTTTTTGTTGTGAAATAGAAGAAGTTAGATTCTGGATTTTTCTCCCACAATTCTTCTAGTGAAACAACTCTATGCACATCAACAAAATCATGATAATCAAGACCTGAACGTTTCAAGTATTTACTAGTTAATGAAAAACCGATAGGTCCAACTAGGTATAAATTAGCTTTAGAGCAAGCACACAATCTGATAATATTGCCTGTATTTTGTGGAATTTCGGGTTCTACAAGAACAATATTATAAGTTTTTATACCTTTATCAGTTGTCATAATTACTGATTAACACTTTCTGTTGGTGTAACTTCGTTTTCAGCATCTTTAAAGAATTTTTTAGATTCAAAAATAACAGGGATGCCTCTTAATACGCAAAGTAAAATAGCCATTTCTGTAAAGATGTAAGCAAACACTTGCCAGAATACAGAAACGCAATGATCCATAGATGGAACATTGTATAAAATAATTAATAAGAATGCCCCAACTTTTGCAACTGCGTACCAAATTCTCATAAATTTAGAACAGCAAATAAATTTAGCGATAGGGTCTTCTTGCATAGATTTGTCGCCAAAAGCAGTATAACCATAGCTTGCCGCAACACTTCTAAGACTATCAACAACAACACCTCTGATAAGAGCGATTAGAGGAAATACAATTGAAATCCAACCCATTACTGCAAATAAAACCCAGTAAGAGTATTCAACAATTCTATCACCCATAATATCAAGTGTTGCACCTAATTTTGATGATACTTTGAATTTTCTAGCTAAATAACCGTCAAGTCCATCAAGTGCAAAAGCTAAGATTGTACAAATAATTGCCCAATAATAAGCATTACCTGCAGTAATTTTCATGGCTTTTGTTACAAATAAACTTGTTGATTCGTCAATTTGATAAGCAATAACTAAATATATAGCAATAAATGCGAAGAATATTCTACCAATACTTACAATATTAGCAGATGATTTTTTCAATTTATCTAAAATACTTACCAAGTTAGTCATTACTCCTCCAGCAACCATGTGTTATTTATATATAAAAACACAAAAGGTTTAATAATTGTTAGTTATTGTTTTAATCTTGATAAAGCAAAATTGTGATTGTCTAATAATTCAATCATTTTTTCGCCAACCATAATTTTTTCAGCTTCTTCTAAGATTTTAACTACATTGTAACCATTTTCTCCGTCAGTACGAGCTTTACCGCCGTTTTCACAACAAGAGATAAAGTGTTGACATTCAAGTTTAAGTGGTTCAATTTCCAAATAATCTAATTTAACATCAACTGCGTTGTTAGCGTAGTTATCAAAAATTTGTAACTTGTTATCCATAACTGTATCATCTAAAACAGCAGTTTTCTTAGTACCACGAACTAAAAGAGTAACGTGTTTTTTAGGAGTAATCCAGCTATCAGAAATTTGACCAATCATGCCACCTTCAAATTCAAGAGTGATATGAGTAATGTCCATGATTTCATTTCTTTCGCTACTGCAACCAACTGCAGAGATTACTCTAACAGGGTTTTTAGAAGTTACATAGCTAACAAGTGAAACATCGTGTGGAGCCAAGTCCCACATAACGCTTCTATCATTTTTAAAGTAATTTACATTTAGTCTGTCACTTTGTGCGTAAACGATTTCACCAAGTTCACCCTCATCGATTAACATTTTTAATCTGTTAACTGCAGGATGATACAATAATAAGTGACCAACCATTAATACAAGACCTTTTTTATTAGCAAGGTCAGTTAAATCTCTAGCTTCTTGAGCAACGGTAGAAATAGGTTTTTCAACATAAACATTCTTACCAGCTTCCAAGAATTGTTTTACAAGTTTAAAGTGGGTATGACTAGGAGTAACAACGATTACGCTAGTAATTTCAGGGTTATTAAGAACTTCATTATAATCCTTAGTAACGTTAACACCTTTGTATTGGTCTGTAACCATTTTTAAATGGTCATCATCCATATCACAAACAGTATCAAGCACACCTAGGTTGTAGAAATTTCTAACTATATTTCTACCCCAGACACCACATCCAATTACAGCGATTCGTTGTTTACTCATAATATACCTTTTATACTTTAACTACATACAATATAACAATTATATTGTTTCAATACGAATTAGTCAAAAACGTAACTAATTATTGCAGCTTCTCTAGCTCTTTTGATAGCTTTAGCAACCATTCTTTGGTGTTCAGCACAGTTACCTGTAACTCTTCTAGGAATGATTTTACCAGCTTCTGTTAAGTATCTTTTTAATTTAGCAGCATCTTTGTAATCGATGTGATCTACTTTATCTGCACAAAAACTGCAACATTTTTTCTTTTTTTTGTCCATATCTTGTTTTGCCATTTTTATTTTTCCCTTTCGTTTGTAATTGTTTAATAATAACTATTAAAATGGAATTTCATCTTCTGAAATCAATTCATCAACGAATTCTTCTTCTGCAAACTTAACGATTTCGTCATTGTTGTTAGCAGATTTAGAAGAACTTACTGCATCAGCTGACATTTTTTCGATAGCATTTGCGTCTATTTCGTAAATACGTCTTTCTGAGCCGTCATCTGATTTTACATTAGCGATTTGCAATCTACCCTCAACTAGAACCTTGTCACCTTTTGAAATATCTTCGATAATATCATTTAGTGCTGTTCTTTTAGAGATAACTCTGATAAGCATTTCGTCTTTGTCGCCAATGTTTAGAACAAAGGCTGAAACTGAAACGTTATTTTGAGTAAATCTTTTTTCAGGATTTCTATAAACATAACCTGTTACTACTGCTTTTGCTAATGTCATTTTTTCTTTCCTTATGCGTTAACTGTTTCTTTTGCACATTCCATGAACATAGTTCTCAAAATGTTTTCGTTGTGTTTCATTTGAGTTTTTAATTCAGAAATGTTTTGAGCAGGGATAGTCACGATTTGGTTTACAAAGTAACCATCTCTGAAGTTTTTGATGTCATAAGCTAATTTTTTTCTGCCGATTTTATCTCTTGAAACTACTTTTACATCAAGAGCTGATAAAGAATCATCGAATTTTTCGATTAATTTTTCGATTTCATCTGTATCTAAATTCGGTCTGAAGATTGTTAATAATTCGTATTGTTTCATAATTTTCTCCTTTTACCTACTTTAAAATAGTAGCATAAACATAAAAATTACAATACAAACTGATATTTCTTGTAAAGTTATTTAAAATCTAAAGCACTTCTCATCGGCTAACGCAATTTTGCTCCTGTCAAATCAAAGATTTGAAACGTCGCAGATATTATGTTTCGTGTCCTGCTCGTCTTTGCCGTCGCAAAGCCGACACCGACACTTCACATCGGCTAACGCAATAACTTATTCAAAATAGTCACAACTTCATCAAGTTTTTCTTGTTTATCTGCACAGTTGTTTTCAAATGCATCTTTTACGCAATGGTTCATGTGTCCTGAAAGTATTTCGAGGTTTACTTTTTTTAGAATAGACATTGTTGCTATGATTTGTGTACTGATGTCAACGCAATATCTATCTTCTTCAATCATTTTTAGCAAACCGTCAATTTGACCTTTTGCCGTTTTTAATAATCTTATAACTTTTTTTTCTTCTTCTTTATCGTGCATAAAAAAATTATAGCACATAATACAACTTTGTACTATATGCTATAACTTTTTACCTTGTTGGAATATTTAAAATTTATTTGCAATCACATTTTTTAGATTTTTTGAAAAGTTTAAAACCTTTTTTACAATCACATTTTTTAGTTACATTGCATTTACCATTGTCACATTTACATTTTTCGCAGTTAGCTTTTGCACATTCGTCGCA
>DBIX01000057.1 GCA_002297005.1 Cyanobacteria bacterium UBA791
AATAAATATATCTAAAATAATTCTTTTTTTTATTTCATCAGAAGTTGCTAGAAAGCTCTCTGTTATAATTTTATTATCTTGTAATATATTTGAGTATGAGTTTTTTAAAAACTCATTTATAAGCGTTTCATCCTCTTCTGCTAAATTTGATAAATTATAAATAGCATCAAGATATTTTGGGTTAATCTTTTCAAATTTTGGCAAAATTTCGTTTCTGATATAGTTTCTGTTGTAATTATTTTCAAAATTAGTACTATCAGTAACAAAATTTAAGTTGTTTTCTGCACAAAAAGTTTCAATTTCTTCTCTAGAAATTTCTATTAATGGTCTAATAATATAATCTCTTTTTTCTTTTATAGAGGCAAGACCTTTTACGCCTGTTCCTTTTATCATTCTATAAACAAGCGTTTCGACCCTATCATTTTTGTTATGAGCAAGCAAAAGAGCATCTGCATTAACTTTATTTTTGCAATTTTCAAAAAAGTTGTATCTTAATTCTCTTGCGTTTGTTTCTGTTTGTTTTTCGTCTTTTGATAGCGTGTCAGTTAGAATTTCAATATTTCGTTCTTTTGCAAAATTTGTGCAAAAATCCATATCTGATAGAGAATGTTCGCCTCTCCAATTATGATTTAAGTGGCAGAATACTAATTTAAATCCATATTCTAAAGATAATCTATAAGTTATTTCGCTCAAAGCTACAGAATCAGCACCACCTGAAAGTCCTACAAGTAGTGTTTTTTCTTTATTTAGTAAATCATATTTATTTAAGATTTTTTCTACAATATCTAACATTGAGCTTTATTAATTTCGTTAATAATACCTTGTTTAATTTCAACAGCATCAACGCCTAAATGTTCAAGTGTTTTCATCGCTACTGAATCTGGTACTCTAGTGATTGCGTCTAAAATGTGATACGCTTCAATACGTTTTTTATTTTCTTTTTTAGCTGCTGTCCAAGCTAATTCAAGAATTTTCTTTGCATTGTTTGTAAATGTAATTTCGCCCTCTGTATAGTCATTACCAAAACCAACAAAGCTTTCGATAGTTAATCTTACATCTTTTATTGTGATTTCTAATTCTGTTAGAACTTTTGCTGCTATATTTGAGCTTTCGCCTAAAATACCAACCAAGAACATTTCTGTTCCTACAACATTTTTACCCAGTCTGTGAGCTTCTTGTTTAGCTAATTTCATTATTGTTAAACTTTCACTCATAGAATGTTCAATTGGTTTTAAAATAGCTTCTTTAAGTTTTGAATCATCAACCTTTAGTGATTTAAAAGCTTCATAAGCAACACCTTTTTTAACTTTTAACATTCCAAGAATAACATGTTCTGGAGTTACTTCTGAAGAACCAAGTTCTTTTGCAATTTGAAGAGCGTTATTCATAATGATAAAAGCATTTGGTGTAAATACGATTTGATGTCCCTCAAATTCTGCTTGTCTTGAAGAGTTTTCTTCTAAGATTTTGTCAAAATTTTCTGATGTTACACCGTTTTCAATTAATATTTTTGATAAGTCAGAATCCTTATCCTCAAGAATGGCAGAAATAATTTGGTCTGTACCTAAAATTTCGTATTTAGATGCGTGCAATTTTGTTACTGCTTTATCAAAGATTTTTGAGGCTGTATCACCATCGAAAAGTCTTTCTGCTGTTCTATATTTTTCTTCTTCTGCAGTTAATTCAAACTTTTCAGGGTGTTCAAGTTTTTTGATTTTCTTTTGTACTAATCTTTTTAGCAAATCCTCTGCTTGTGCTGTATTGAATTTGAATTTTTCTAAAATTCTTCCGATATAAGAATTCTTATTTTCTAATGCTGCTAAGAAAATATGTTCATATAAAACAAGTTCATTGTTAGAACGTGTTGCCAAATCCATAGCGAGTTTTAATAAATTCTTTGAAGATTCGCTGAATTGAGGGTTTGATTTCGGGTTTGCCATTTTCTCAAAACGTAGTTTTTCTTCTGTTGCTTCATGAAATTTATCGTAATCTATGTTATACATTTTGAAGATTTTCAAAGAAATACCTCTAGCCTCTTTTATGATAGCTAGAAATATATGCTCAGGTTGGATTAAAGAATTTTGCATTTCTTTAGCTTCTTTTTGAGCTTGAGTTACTACGTTTATTGCTTTTTCGGTAAACTTTTCAAACAATTTTTATTCCTCATCTAAACTTTCAATATAATCTGAAACTCTTTCAAATTCATCATCGTCTTCAATTGTTTCGAAAGAATAGCCAGTTCCTTCTTGGATTAATTTCATTAATACAATTTCAGAACCGTTTTCTTCCTTGTCTTTTTCGTCACCTGGTAATAATAATGCGTATTCATTACCCTCGAATTGGATGATGTCAAATAATTCAAATTTAATCAAATTACCGTTTTCATCAAGTGTTTCGATTATATGTTTTTCTTCTGCCATTTTATTTATCTCACTTTCTTATTTACTTAGGTACTGTTCCAGTATAATACAAGCACTTTCAATATCAACTAGCCCCTTGTTTTTTCTGAAGTCAATTTTTTTATTTCTTAAATTTTCTTCTGCCAAGTCGCTTGTTAGACGTTCGTCTTCCATAACTATTTTGAAAGAGTCTTTTAGTTTGTCTGCAAAACCTAAACAGTCTTGTGCTTGATGACCTTGCGTGCCGTCCATATTTATTGGAAGTCCTACTACAATTGTTTCTACTCTATTGTCTTTTGCAATTTTTTTTATTTGATTAATTGCTTCTTCTTCAGGTTTTCGAGATATAAAAGAATGTGGTGTTGCTATTACGTGTAAAAAATCACTTAGTGCTATTCCTATTCTTTTTTCTCCGACATCAAGTGCCATTACTTTATCCATTATTCTTGAACCCAAGCCTTTTCAATTTTTTCTATAACTTTTTCAGCTTGTGCTTTTGTTATAGTGATTTCGTCTTCATAGTCTGAGTTTCTTCTGAATAAATTTGCTGTTTTCTTTGTTTCATCAAGTTTAAATTTAATTGAAACATAGTATTCGTAAATACTTTTTCTGATGATGTTTTTAAATAGTTCATGTTTTGCATCTTCATCAAAGTATAGAGCATAGAATAAGTTTGCTAGATTCTTTTCGTTTGCTAAGTATTTTAGATATGCAACATTCATTATTCTCTTTGACCAAATTTTTTCTTCATCTCTATCAATTAATTTGCTCAAATCTTCTTCTATTGCTTCGTCTAAATCAATGTCGTAGTCGTCTTTTTTGAAGTGACTATTTAATTTTTCTGTAAAGTCATAGAATTTTACTGAAAAATCAGTATCGATAAACCATTTTTGAGTTTCTTCTGCAAGACAAATTTTATCAAGTTCTTTTTTAGTTAAAGTTTTCTTTTCAAATTTATCTTCTAGTAAATATTGCATTGGAACAGGTTCTGTTGGAATATCGTGAAGTAAGTTTCTCCAGCAGATATATTCGTATGACATTAGTTCACCATGTTTGTGAACAGTTTCTTCTGCATTCATTAATAATGTTTTTAGAACTGTATGGTTGATAAATACCGGTAGATCGTTACCATAAAATCTTTCTACAATTCTGTTAAATTCTTTTTTAGAAATTTGGTTGAAACCAAAACAATCTACAATGCCCCATTTGTCACTAATTACTGTTGCAACAATTTGGATTGTTTCGTCTTCTCTTTCTCTAGAGAAGATTAAAGCTTGGTTGCCGTGACCGTCTGGATAGCTTGTGTATGATTCGTAAGGTTTTGATTCTGATAAAACTTCTTTATAAAAATCAAGAGTATTGTCTTCTCTAACACCAGCTAGTTTTAAAGCTGAAATGTTTCTTTTTATAGCTGGAAGAAATTCTTCATCAACATATTCTTTAGCTTCTAAAAGTGCATGTAAAGCTAGTTGTGATTTTGATTGACCTAATTCTTCTAAAGCAATTTGACCAACCTTTGAGCTTGGGTCATGTAAGAATACTGGAATAAGAATATTTGCCAAAGCATCTTCTGAATAATCGTCGGCTAAGGATTGAACCAAAGATTTTTTATCTGCATCGTGTAAAGAATACAAGAAATCTAGAAAATCAATTTGAGCTTCTGGATTCATAATTGCTGTATGTAATAACTGTTTTGTATCAGCATCAATAACATCTTCTGGTGATTCAAAATATTCTTCTAAGTTGTCGTAATCAACTTTGTTACCTAAATCTTTTAAAATATTAAGAACAACTGTTTTTACAAAATCTGAAACAGTTGGGCTTTTTAATGTATTCCAAAGAGCATTTTCTAATTGCTCCTTGTCGCATAATCTATGCAATAAGAAACAAAGAATATAAGCTTTTTGTTCATTGGTTTTTACAAGTTCTCTCATTAATGTATCGAGAACAGCTTTTTTATCTGTTTGATTATCTAAAACATATAAAAGTTCATCAACTTGTGATGCATCTTGCAAAGTTTGAAGTCTTGTTATTGTTGTTAAAACTTCTGCTTTTAATTGTATTTTATTTAATTGTTCTACATCTGCCATTAGTTACTACCTCTCCACATTGCATCAAGTAATCTTTGAGCTTCTACAGATAAATTTCTATCGTTCATAATCAAGTATTGCACAGCAATCATAACACAGTCTGAGCAAATATTTACGTTTGGACCTTTTACCATTTTTAATACTTGTGTGTTTGGTCTACCGCAAAAACTACAATATGTTAATTCTGGAGCTTTTGGCTCATCTTGTTTTGCTTCTGCTTTTTTACTGCTTCTTTTACCTAATTTTACTACTTTTTCTTCTGACATGTCATATCCCTTTATTTCTTATCTTAATTGTATCGTAAACTTTAAAATATTGCCAAATTTTTAAATTTAATTTAAAATTATGTTTACATGGTTAAAAAATAAAGGGAATGTGAATTATGAGAAAATTTTTATCAATATTATCAATATTACTTGTATCAGTACTTTCAACTGCTTGTATTAACAATTTAGCTGTTCAAGAATTAAATAATAAAGCGAAAGTATTTATGGATAAAGGCGATTATGAAAATGCAATTAGTCGTTTAGAGGCAAGTGTTGATTTGGATGATACAATTTTTGAAACTCAATATAACTTAGCTGTTGCATATACTTATGCAAACAAATATAAAGAAGCTATTGAAACTTTTGGTAAAGCTATTAATTTAAAACCAACAATGGCAGAAACTTATTACTCTTTAGGTGTAGCTCAAGAAAACTTTGCTATTGATGTTATCAAGGGTGAAGTTAACATAAACGGTGAAAAACCGAATGCCGATGAAGATGATGAGGAAGATACTGTTCAAAATAAAACTTCAGATGATGATGATACAGAATTATCTAAAGAAGAAAAAGAAGCTGTAAAATCTTTATATAACCAAGCTATTGAATCTTATGAAACATATCTTCAAAAAGCTGGTAATGCTAAAGATAAAGCAACTGTAGAGGCTAAGATTTCTAATATTAAAACAGAAATTAAAAAAGTAGATAATCCTGATTACGAAGATGACTCTGCAAATAGTAATGTAAACGAAAATAAAACATTTAGCATTGAATAGTATGTTTACTTCTCCAGCAGAAATTTGTTGCTCAATTTTTGGGTTAGATATTTATTACTATGGGATAATTATGGCTATTGCCGTGTTATCAGGTATATTTTTCTCAAATTTTGTAAGAAATAAATTCTATTCTGAAATTTCAGAAAACGTTTTTTTTGATTTGGCTTTTGTTTCAATAATTTCAGGCTTTATTGGTGCAAGACTTTACTATTGCTTGTTTAGTTTTTCATATTATTCAAAGCATGTTTTAGAAATTTTTGATTTTCGTCAAGGTGGATTATCAATCCATGGCGGAATATTATTTGGGTTAGTTTTTGGTATATTGTTTGCAAAAATAAAGAAACTTCCTATTCTTAAACTTGCTGATGTTTTTGCCTATGGGATAATCTTAGCTCAAGCTATTGGTCGCTGGGGAAATTTCTTTAACTCAGAAGCCTTTGGAAAGCCTACTGAGATTTTTTGTAAATTATATATTCCAATTAGTCATAGACCTTTAGAATATATAAATTATGAATATTTTCATCCAACTTTTTTGTATGAATCTATTTTGAATTTAATAATATTTTTTGTACTGTTTTTTGTATTACGAAAAGTTTTCAAAAATTTTGACGGTTTTATTTTCTGCTCATATTTAATACTTTATTCAATAGTAAGAATATTAGTAGAAAATCTTAGAATTGATAGCATTTTGTACGTTGGTGTTTTACCGTTACCGGTAGTTGTTTCTATCATGATTATAATTTTTTCATTTATTATGATGATTATTATTTACAAAAATCACTTCAAAATGTTAAAATAAGGTTGTATAATGTTTATATAGATATATAAGGTTTCTTTATGTCATTAGATATTAATAATAATAATTCATATCTCTATAAGAACGCTGTTCAAGGAAAGAAAGACGATGAAAAAAATAAGTCTAAAAATTCTGATGAACAAAATAAGAAAGATAGTAACTCGGAAAATGAACAACGAGGAGATAATCTTTCTCATAAATCTGCCCAAGCGAGTTCTCTAGAACTAATGGGAGCTCAAAATGCGTTAATGGTTAACAAGGAAAGCATTGTACATACTGGTAAAGCTCCAGTTCAAACTTCTAATTATGACAAGGTAAAAGAACCTTCTCAAACAAGACAACTTGATATTAATAGTAATTTATCTGATTTGGATGATAAAGCGTTACTAGAGTTTGAAAAATTAGAAAAAGAAAAAAATAAAAAGAAAAAAGAGTCTGCTAAAGAAAACCAAGTAGAAAATAATAAATCGGCTGATGAACCTGATATTTTAGCTAAAGCTGGTGATTATCAGAATTATGGTATCATAAGAAATTCTGATGGTACTTTTTCTATTAAGAATAATCCGTTTGGTAAATTTACAAAAACTACAATTGAAGATTACATTAACAAATACATTCTTCCAGCATCTAGTGAAACTTGGGTGAATGGTTATTCTCAAATTTATGCTGTTAATGGTCAAAAGTTATTCTTGGTTAAAGTTACAACTAAAGATGGTACAAAAGCATTTAGAGGAACTATCCATGAGGATGGAATTAAATACACAATTTTCTACGGTGTAACTTCTGACGGCAAGCCTGATGGTAACAATGTAATCAAAAAGATTAAAGTAATTACTTCCTTCTAGTAATTACAGATGTTCTTTAACTGGGCGAGGTAATGTTTCGCATTTGCCTACACCTTTATAATAAACGGTGTAAGAACGATTACCATTTACAACTTCACTTCTATAAGTTTTTATTTCTCTAGTTACTCTATCTATTTTATAAGTAACGTCAGTTTTACCATAGTCATAAGCATATTTAATCTTAAACAATAGGTAATCATAGTTATAATCTATTACGCTATCAACTTTTTTCTTTTTGCCAAAATATACGTATCCGATATTAGTTTTTTCATCATCAAAAAATATATGGATTTTTATATCGTGTACCTTTTTATCAGGAACTTTTTCATTGTATTCAGAAAAACTACAATACATATCACCAGCGTTAGCTGATAGTGGAAGATAAGTAAATATTGCAAATAACAAGATTATCTTATGTAGAAATTTCATTAAACTAAATCTTCTTCTTGATTTTTTTCTGGCATTTCGTCTTTGTTGTCGTCTTTAGGGTTGATAGGTAATCTAAATCCGAAAGTAGAACCTTCACCAACTTTAGAGTGAACAAATACTTCACCGCCGTGGTGTTTTTCTACAGAGATTTTAACCAAGTGTAAACCTAAGCCAGTACCTTTAATAGAGTGAGTAGCGTTTTCCACTCTAAAGAATCTATCAAAGATTTTCTTTTGATATTCTTCAGGAATACCAGGACCTTGGTCTTCTACAGATACTTCTATAAAGTCACCAACTCTAGCTCTTTCAGCTCTGATTTTTACTCTAGAGCCGTCTGGTGAATATTTAATAGCGTTAGATAGAATATTATTGATTACACGAGCAATACTATCATGGTTAAGAGGTACTTCTGGCAAGTCAGGTTCTTTCATAACTGAAATAGTAATTTTGTGTTCGTGTGCCAATATATCTAATTGGTTTACGCATTCTTCGATAATCTTTGTAATATCTTCTTTTTTCTTTTCAAGTCTAATTTGTTGACTTTGATAACGAGAGAAGTCAAGAATATCGTTAACCATTCTATTTAAACGAATGATTTCTTGGTTCATAACTCCAATAAACTCTTTTTGTGTATTAAAGTCAAAGTCATTACCATAATTGTATAATGTATCAATATAACTTCTAAGAACAGTAACTGGTGTTCTTAATTCATGTGATACGTTTGAAATGAAGTGGTTACGTAAGTTATCCATTTCAATTTCCTTAGTAACGTCGATAAGTACGATAATATAACCTACGTAATCTTTGTTTCTAGAAAACATAGGAGAAATAATACATTTGATAATACGTTTATCTACTTCTATATTAAAACCAAGAGGTCTTTTTTCAATAACATCTAGAGGAGTATCTTTGAATTGTTCAATTTTATCCTTGAAACAAAGTTCTCCATTTGTATCACAGTATTGTTGAATTTTTGTACCTAAAATATCACTTTGTTCTGCTTCAAGTAGCTTTCTGGCATGATTATTGATAAGAACAATTTTATCGTAGTTGTCACATACAACAACACCATTTGCAATACTCATTAATACTGCTTCAAGTTTATTCTTTTCTAATGTTAATTCTTCAATATTTTGTTCTTCGTATTGGTGTAATTTTTGTGACATATCGTTGAAAGATTTAAATAATTCTTGAACCTCTGCACTTGTGTCACCACCCTCTAGTTTATAACCAAATTCACCAGAAGTTATTTTTCTTACACCTGTTAAAATATGTCTTAATTCTTTTGTAATTAATAATGTGTTTACGATAACTACTATTGCAAATACAACCCAAGTTATTATAAATACTAACAATAAAGATGCTCTTGTTGTACCTGAAATTTTATCAATAATATTACCAGATAAACCAATAGTTACAGAACCAACAACTTGATTACCTGTAATAGTTTTGTTTACCATTGGTGAACTTACTGCAATTATTGAAGCATCAAAGGCTTTTGGAAAATCACTTTTACTAGAGTAAATAACTTTTGATTTGTTGTCTTTAAATTCAATAAATGAAATATCGTCATTACTTTTTAGGATAGAAAGAGAATGTGTTCTTAAAGTATCATATTTATTGGTGTCAGGAATGTCTTTTGTAACCTCAACACTTTCAATAGCAAGAGTTTTTGCAATAATTTGACCAAAACTACGATATGCCATATTCATATTTTTTTGAATAGCATTCATCGCAAGTATGGCAATAAGCACAATAACAGTTGTGCATGCTAAAAACCCATACAGGATTAATCGATTTTGTGAGCTCATTGACGATTTCTTCATATCCATACAAGAATTATAGCATGTAAATAAGCATGGGGCAAAATATTGTAATATATTTGAGATAACGCAATAATTCTTTATTTATTGGCTTTTTACGTCTTTTTGACTTTTGCGTAAATAATATTATTAATAAAGTATGATCGGAATGTTAAAAAATTTATTACACCTTAGAAAACCTAAAACTCCTCAAAAATCAATTGATGAGCGTATTTCAGATTTGTATGATTCTCTACAAGTTGATGTTCTTGCCGTTGCTTTTGGTGATGATATTTTGCCTTTTGCACAAAATATTGTTAACGGTATTGGTAAATTCAGAATAAAGCTTAAAGATCAATCAGGCTTTATAATCCCGCCAATTAGAGTTATCAATGATAAATCGTTACAAGAAAATGAAATTCAAATTCTTGTAAGAGGTCACGTTGTATATTCAGACTTTGCCGTGCCTACAAAAGAATATGTTTTAAAATCAGTAATGACAAATTTGAGCAAAATAGCGACTAAAAATGTTGCTGATATTTTCTCAAATGAAATTACAGAAAAATACATTGATTTAGTTCAAAGAAACAATTCTTGGCTGATTTGGAATGTGCTTAGAATAGTTCCTGTTACAGGGATAAAAGTTATTCTTGTTGATATTCTAAAGGCTGGTAAATCTATAAAAGATATTGTCTTTGTATTTGAAAAAATTTGTGAATACGCATCAGAAAATAAGGACTTCTTAGCTTCAAAAGACCCTTACCGTATAGCTGAATGTGTTAAAAAAGATTTAGTTTAAAATGAAATTTTCTCTATTCTTCATCTAAAGATGGTACTTCTTCTGCTGTCGGCTGAGGAGTATCATCTTTAACTCCCTCGTCAATCTTTAGAACCCTTGCCAAGGCTTTTTTATCGCCTTTGATTTTAAAGTATTCTTCAAATTTTGGTGTTGTTCTTAAGTTGAAAGAACGTCCGTTTTTATCTTTTGTCTTAGAAATCATTCCCATATCAACAAGCTCTTTAACATGGTCATAAGCATTCGCACCACGTAAATCTTTTAGATAAGATTGTCTGATAGGTTCTTTTAACGCAATAACAGTAAGAGTTTTTAACACCGCAGGTTTCATTTCTGCAGGACAAAGTTTTTCAACTATATCCATGTGTTCTTCTTTTACTTGTAAAATATATCCGTTTTCATCGTCAATTTCTAATGCACCATCTCTTGATGCGTAGTCAAAAATAAGTTCTACTAAAGCTTCTTCAACTTTATCAACTTCTTCACCTAAAAATTCTGCGATTTCTTTTGCTTCTAATGCTCGAGCTGTTGTAAATAAAACAGCTTCGACTTTAGACTTCAACTGTTCTAGTTCCATTTCCCTTTACCACATATAAATCTGAATAAAATTCTTCTTGTTCTAATTCAATATCTGTATCTTTAGCTAAGAATAATAGTGCTAAATATGCAACAACTTTGCTCATACCGATAGAAACAAGTTCTTTTAATTCAACTTTTTCTTTTTTATTAAAGATTTTATCTAATCTTGCTTTGATTGTATCTACTGATTCCTCAATAAAATTGTCGTGAGCGATATTCATAATATCTGCTGGAGTTAAATTAGCGTAAGAACGAACTCTTCTCTTAGCTCTCTCGTGAGCATTTTTTAATGCTAATTTTTTATCCAACATTTCATAAAATTCTAATTGTCTAATCAAGTCTTCTAAGGTTACGACTCTTTTTCTGTTCATTTTAACGCTTGTTCTACGTTGTAAAACTTCGTCTATTGAAACAACATTTGTTGTATTGTAATTATGAAAATCGTCTTCAAAATTATCATCGTCATACTCAAATTCATCCATAGGTTCTTCTGGTAAAAAGTCCATAAGCTCAATACCTTTAAGAACATTTGATTTTAATTTGAGAAGAATAGATGCGAATAAAAGTGTTCTACCTGTGAAACGTAAGTTTTGAGATTTAGCTTCAAAAGTTTTCATCAAATATTTATCAGCAATATCAACAATATCAATATTCCAAGGGTCGATTTTGCCTGATTTTGCCATATCAACAAGCATTTCAATCCCGTCAACGTGATATTCTTGTTCTAACTGTAAAGCTTCTGCTGTCATCTTTTACTTTTCCCTTAATCTTCTTCTAATTTGATACCTGTTACCTTAGTCTTACCTTTTTCTTTTTGAGTAACACCTATTGTTCTATTAGCTGATTCTATCATAGGTGGACGGTGACTAACTACTATAAATTGCGTATTTTCTGATTGTTTTTTTACAAGATGTGCAAGCTTTTCTACATTAATGTTATCCAAGCTTGCGTCAACTTCGTCTAGAGCATAGAAAGGTGCTGGTAAGTATCTTTGGATAGCAAATACAAATGATAATGCTGTTAAAGTTTGTTCTCCACCTGACATACTTTCTAGTCTTTGTCTTTGTTTATCTCTCGGTTGAGCATCGATTGTAAGACCGCCATTCAATGGGTCTTCAGGATTTCCTAATACAAGCGTACCCTCACCATCTGATAATTCGTGGAATACTTCTTTGAAGTGAATATTTATTCCGTTATAAGCTTTTAAGAAGGCTTCTTTCTTTAATTGTTCATAGCCTTGCATTCTTTCTAAGATTTGTAGACGTTCTTTTGTTAGTGTTTCAATTTGAGTTTTTAATTCTTTAACTCTTTCTGAAATTGCATCATATTGAGCAATCGCTCTCATATTAACGTCACCCAACTCATCCATTTTCTTTTGCAATCTTTGAATTTTTGCGTTGATTTCGTCAATAGAAATTGTTACAGGCTCAAGTTCAGAAATTTTTACGCCACTTTCAATTAATTCAGTTTCTGCTGTTTTAAATTCTGGTTCAAGTTCTCTTCTTCTTGCTTTAAATGATTCAATTTGTTCTGCAAGTTTTTCGATTTCTGTTTCAGATTTGCGTTTTTGTTCTTTTACGTTTAATAAATCTTCTTCGATTTGAGCTTTTTCTTTTAGTAAAGAATCTAAAACTTCAGAAATCTTTTCGATTTCACCCTCTAACGCTTTCAAATCTTCATTTAGTTTTACAATTTCGTTTTCGTAAGTTGATTTATCGTTTTCTAGAGTTTTAATATTCTTTTCTAGGTTTGCAATTTCATCGTGACGAGATTCCATAACACTTTCATCAAACTTATTCTTTCTTTGAATTTCGTTGATGTCCATATTGATATTGTTGATTTTGTCATAAAGACGTTTAATTTCGTTTTCAACATCCTCTGTTTGAGCTTTTAATTTCTTAAGCTCATCGTCATTCATTAAGTTTTCAAGTTCGTTGATTTTTGTTTGAACCTCTGTAATTTTTTCAGATAATTCAACGTGTTTTTCTTCTTCTTTATCTAGAACTTTTTCTAATTGTTCGATTTCAGCTTTTGTTTGAGCAATAAAATCAAGTTTTTCTTTTAAAGAAGAATCTTTATCAGCGCTACTTCTCAACAAGTTTTGAAGTTCAATACCTGTTTTTGTATATTCTGTTTGAGAACTTGAATATGTAATTCTTGTTTTTTCAAGCTTTTCTTCAAGTTCAGCTTTTTTCATATTTAATGTTTTTAATTTAGCTTCAATTTCGCCAAGTTTCTTGTTAGCTTTTTCTAATTCTTCATCATCAGTTTGGCTAAATTTCATTCTGTTAGCTTTTAAAGAACCACCTGTTAAAGAACCAGATTTTTCGTAAATTTCACCACTTAGAGTAACAACTCTATATTTACCTTTTAAATTTTGTGCAACCTCGTTATCTTCTACAACAAGAGTTTCCCCAACTGCATAGTAGAAAGCATCTAAATATTGGTCGTCAAAATCAATCAAATTAATAGCAAAATCGATTACACCTTTATCTCTTGGTAAAGTTAATTTGTCAGGTGCTGGTTTAATTTTGTTCAATGGAATAAATGTTGCACGACCCGCATTAGCTGATTTCAAAAGCTCTACCGCTCTTAAAGCCACTTGATAATCATCAACAACGATGTGTGCCATTCTTCCGCCAACTGCAACTTCTAAAGCTGTTGCGTATTCCTTGTCAACTTTACCTAATTGAGAAAGTGGAGCGTGAACACCTCTTAAGTTAGCTCTCATAACGGTTTCAATTGTGCCGTTAGAATTTGCCATTTCACTTGCTGATTTTTGAGCTTTTAAAGATTCAAGTTTCCTTACTGCTGCTGTGAAATTGTATTGAGTATCAGTTAACTCGTCTTTTACATTATCCAACTCTTCCATTGTAGTTTTTTGGATATGTTTAAGTTCTTCCAATTCTTTGCCAAGTTCTTCGTGTTGAACTTTAATTTTATCTTCATTTGATGAGAAGTTTTCTTTAAACTCGTTTAATTTTTGAACATCTGCTTCTGCTTTTTCAATTTCTGTCTTTAAGCTACTTAATCTAGCTTCTTTTGGATATTTTTCTTTTAATAAATTGTTTTCTTTTTCTTGTAAAATAGAAAGTTCTGAACGATAAGAAGCGTGATTTTCCATAAACTTACTAGCGGTTTCATCCAATCCAGCTTTTTCTGCAAGAATTTTATTCAATTCCGCTTTTTTATCAAGAATATTATCTTGTAAAGTTTTTATTTCTTCTTGTTTTAATTCGATTTTAAGTTCGTTATCCTTGATATTTTTCTTTTGTTCTTCAATACCGTTTTTCTTGTTTTCTATAGATTTTGCACTATCTAGAATTTGTTTTTCTGTATAATTGATAGCGTTCTTTTTATTTTCTATACGACCTTTTATTTCTTCTTTTTTACCGATTAATTCAATACGTTTATCTTCACCTTTTTCTTTCAATTCTGCAGCTAATTCGTTGTATTTGCCTTGAATAAGGTTTAATTTTTCTTCTAAATCAATTTTGTTTGATTCTTCGACTTTCTTCTTTTTGCCAAATTCTAAAATATTTTCGTGAGCTTTTTCAAGATTACGTTTAATATCAAAATATCGAACAGCGTTGATTTGGCTTTCGTAAGATGTTTTTTCGTCTTTTAATTTTTGATATTTTTGTGCAACTTCTTTTTCTTCTTCAAGTTGTTTTAAATGTTCTTCTTTTTCATTAAGAATTAAAGTAGAACTTTCTACACGTTGCTCAACTGTATCTAATTCGCCTTTTGCTTGGTCTATACGACGGTCAAAATCTGCAACTCCAGCAATTTCATCGATAAGTTTTCTTCTATCTGTCGGATTACATTTAATAATGCTTGTTACGTCGCCTTGCATAATAATATTGTAGCTATTAGAAGTTAAATTAAACTGTTCTAATACTGCATGAATTTCTGTTAAGGTTGTAACCTTGTCGTTTAAGTAATAAACACTTGAAAAAGTACCGTTTGAGGCTTTTCTAATTCTTCTAGCTACTGAAAAATCACCGTAATCGCCAACTTCGGAAAATGTAACTTTTACATAGGCTTCATTACGTTTGTTAAAGGTAGAAATAAGGTGAGAAACATTTTCTGCTCTCAACGCACGAGTACCAGATAGCCCAAGTGCAAACAAGACGCTATCTAATATATTACTTTTGCCTGAACCGTTAGGTCCTGATACCGTTGTAAATCCTTTTAACAATGGTATATCTACCTTGGTCGCAAAAGACTTAAAATTGTCAATTTCAAGTTGTTTTACGTACATTTTCCTACCCAAATCTATATAGATTTTATTATAATATCAATATTGTAGTTGGCATGTCAAATTACTTAATTTTTTTTCATAACTTTTTCGAAAACTTCTTTAAATGGAATAATTGGAATCATTTTGTATCCACAGTCTTCTGACAAAGCCCCACCCATTTTAAATAGCTCTTCTTGAGGGTATCTTCTGCAAATTCCTGGGCGAGTTTTGTGAATTTTACATTTGTTTGTTTCTTCGTCTAAATTTGTGCATCTGAAAACTAGACCGGTTTCGTCCTTATCAATTACTTCTAGATATGTATAGAAAGGATGTAATCTTCTGAGTTTTTGAAATTCACTTTCTTCTTTAATTACACCTTTTGCGTGCTTAACATAAATTTTTCTGCAACATTTTCCGCAACCTTTACAGCTACCTGTTCTGTAATATTTACGTCTTAGTATTTTTGTATAAAAAAACTTTTTTAATTCTTTTAAAAAGTTTTTCAAAATACTATCCAGCCTTTCTTACGCAAATATTATATTTAGCGTTTAGACGTGCAAATTCTGGTGAATTTTCGTCACACAATTTCATTGCTTTTTTATATATTAAAGATGCTTCTGCATATTTTTCTGCATTATATAATGTTGTTGCACTTTTTGTTAATTCTTCAACTACTTTTGCCTCCGGATTTAAGTAGTAGTTTATTTTTTGCAACAAAGGTTGATAAATCTTTTTCTCTTCAGGTTTTAGAATAATATAATTTCTATATTCAACTCTAGCTGTATTTAAGTCATTCTTTCTATAACATTCTTCAGCTGTTTTTAAATGATTATCAATCAGATAAGGATTGTTATTCAAATAAACTTTTATCTGTTTTAATCTTTTATTTAATTTAGTAAGTTCTTCTTTGTTATCTAAAATATAGTCAGAATATCTTGCGTAAAAACAGTATGCGTAATCAAATTTTTTCATACAGTCGTAAGAAATTGCTAGATTTAGCATAGTTTTTGGATAACAAGAATCAATATAAAACGAATTTAGCCAATATCTAACGGCTTGTTCGTAGTTGTGATCCATAAAAAATAGTGAACCAATATTAAAATTAGTTTTACTATAATTTGGATAATGAGCTAATGCTTTTACATAACAGTCAAGAGCTGCTCTATTGTTATTATTTTTCTGAAATTCTGCACCCTCTTTAAGAAATGTGTTTGCGATTTCTTTATAGCTATTAATTTTGTTTTCAATTAGCGAGTATTCATCACTTTTTCGTTCTTCGTATCTTAAATATTTTTCATAGTATTTAATAGCTTCTGCTCTCATGTCGCAATCTGTATATGCAATAGCAATATTTAAGTTTACTTTTGCATCGTCAGGTTCTATTGTCAAGGCTGTTAACCAGTTTTCAATAGCAAGGTTCAAGTGACGAGTCTTGTAATATAAGTTACCCATATTAACATAGGCGGTTTTATTTAAGTTATCTAATTCTACAACCTTTTGCCAAAATTCAAGAGCGTACTTATTTTTTCCAAGTTTGTAATAGCAATTTCCAAGTTCCAAATACAAAGTCGGACTTGTATAATAATTCAACAAATCAGTATACATTTTTAAAGCTGTTTCATATTCACCTTTTTTATACATTGCTAAGGCTGAATTTAAAACATCTTCATGGCTATTGCCGTTGTCAGCTCTATAAAATCCTGAATTGTTAGAAATGTTCTCTGTCATAATAAGAACATATTATAATATTATAGTTGAACGTTCAAGTCTGTTAAGAATTTTTCATTTTCTAACAATTTGTTAGTATCAAATCTTTCGAATGGATCTTCAACGCCATTTTTAAATAGTTCGTTCATTCTTTCCATATCAACTTCAGAATTCATTACCATATTAGTAAAATTCTTGATGTCATTTTGTTTTTCTAATTCTTGATTTTGTTTTGCAATAATTTCTTCCATGTATTTTCTCATTGCATCATTAGAAATTATAGTTTCATCAACTAAATAATTTTTATCCTTTTGATAAGGATTTACTTTGCTTCCGTCAATAGGATTTGTAGCTCCTGTTGCTTCAGTTTGTTCTGTAAGTTGTGTATTAAGTAAATTATTTAAGTTACTGTTTTCGTTGTTAATTCCGTTTAGCATATCGCCCTAATCTCCAATTCACACATCTATTATGCACGATATTAAAAAACATGTTATCAACTGTTTAGAGGATATATCTTCTGTTTTTTATAAATCTAAAGGTTTAGATTTGATTATTTTTTATCTTTTTTATACTATAAAGTCAAGAAATAACAGAAAGAGGCGAACGCATGCTAGATATTAAATTAATAAGAGAAAATCCAGACAAAATTAACGAACTTTTAAAAAGACGTAATCCTGAATTGTCAGTTAATGAAGTATTAGCTGTTGATGAAGAACGTAGACAAATTCAAGCTCAAGCTGATGAATTGAGAGCAAAAAGAAAAGTTGAATCTCAAAAAATCGGTGAAATGAAGAAAAAAGGTGAAAATACTGATAAAATTCAAGAAGAAGTTCGTTTTTTAGGCGATGAAATAAAATCGTTAGAAGAAAAACAAAACGAATTAGACGAAAAACAAAGAAATTTATTATTAAATATCCCAAATACTCCTGATGAAACAACACCAATTGGTGCATCAGATGCAGATAATGTAGAAGTTCACAAATGGGGTGAACCTACTAAATTTGATTTTGAATTTAAAGCACATTGGGATTTATGTGAAGAAAAAAATCTTGTTGATTTTGAAAGAGGTGTTAAATTATCTCAATCAAGATTTACTTTATACAGAGGTAAAGGTGCAAAGTTAGAACGTGCAGTTATTAACTTCTTCTTAGATTACCATACTGAACAACAAGGTTACGAAGAAATTCTTCCACCATTTATGTGTAATGCTCAAACAATGACAGGTACTGGTCAACTTCCTAAATTTAAAGAAGATATGTACAAATGTGTTGATGAAGATTTATACTTAATTCCAACTGCAGAAGTTCCTGTTACTAATATTTATCAAGGTGAAATCTTATCAGAAGAAGATTTACCTAAATATATGACAGCATATACTCCATGCTTTAGACGTGAAGCAGGTTCTGCAGGTAAAGACACAAGAGGTTTAATCAGAGTTCACCAATTTAATAAAGTTGAACTTGTTAAATTATGTACTCCAGAATCTTCTCCAGCTGAACACGAAAAATTAACAGAAGATGCAGAAAAAATGTTAGAATTACTAGGTCTTCCATACAGAAGAGTTGCTTTATCAACTGGTGATATTGGTTTCTCTGCTAACAAATGTTGGGACTTAGAAG
>DBIX01000071.1 GCA_002297005.1 Cyanobacteria bacterium UBA791
GAGTATCTTCACGTTTTTTGCAAGCTTGACCTTGACCGTTTGAAGCATCAATCAATTCGTTTGTTAATTTGTCTACGAATGATTTGCCAGCTCTTTTCTTAGCAGCTGCAATTAACCAAGATGAAGATAATGCGAAACCTCTGTCTGCTTTAACTTCGATAGGTACTTGGTAAGTTGAACCACCGATACGTCTAGCTTTTACTTCTAGTAATGGTGTTGCATTTGTTAATGCTTTTTCGAAAATTTCTAGAGGTTTTTCATTAGTTCTTTCTTTGATTCTTTCTAATGTTGTATAGAAAATTCTTTCTGCTAATGATTTTTTACCTCTTCTCATAATTCTGTTGATGAATTTTGAGATGTCTACACTATTGTATAGTGGATCCATAGGAGGAATTCTTTTTGCTGGTTTAGAACGTCTTGACATTATTTACCTCCTTTAGCACGTTTTGCACCGTATTTAGATCTTGATTGATTTCTGTTTGCTACACCAGCTGTATCTAATGTACCTCTGATGATGTGGTATCTAACACCTGGTAAGTCTTTAACTCTGCCACCTCTGATTAGAACAACACTGTGTTCTTGTAGGTTGTGACCGATACCTGGAATATATGATGTTACTTCAAAACCATTTGTTAATCTAACTCTGGCAACTTTTCTCATTGCTGAATTAGGTTTTTTAGGTGTTGTTGTGTAAACTCTTGTGCATACACCTCTACGTTGTGGGCATGACATCAACGCTGGTGATTTTGTTTTGTCAGTTAGCTTTTTACGTTCTTGACGTACAAGCTGGTTGATTGTTGGCATAATTTCTCCTTTTATATATCTTTTCTTATTGTTTACAGTTCCCTAATAGCATATTTTCAGCACAAATATTCAGCTATTATCTGTAAGTATATTCAACAACAACCATATTTTATTGTCAACACTTTTGTTAAGAAGTTTTAGAGGTATTTTTTATTTATTACAAAATAGTTACATTACTCGACCTCTCATGTATATATGTTATTATCCTTATAGGAGATTTATTATGATACTTAAGAAAAAATGCAAAATTACATATATAGCACATGGTGCAACAATTTTAAGTGAAAATCACAAATTAAATAATGGTTTAAAATACCCACCAATTAATAAAAATGGTGAACAACAAATGCTAAACATTATTGAATTTATAAAAATTCGTGGTGTTAAAAATGATAAAATTATTTCTGGTCCTGCTCTTTGTACGATTCAAAGTGCAGAATTGATTTCTGAAGAATTGAAAAAAGATTTTAAAATCGACGAAACATTATTGCCACGTAATTATGGAGATTGGGACGGTTTAACGCTTGAACAAGTTAAAAAACGTTATCCTGAGTTTGAAAGTAGAACTCCGGTTTCTATGTTTTTAGAAACTCCTGAACATGGCGAAGACTTGGATACTTTTAATAAAAGAGTTTTTGAAAGTACTTCAAGAATTGTTGAAGAAAATATTGGTAAAAGATTGCTTGTTGTTACTCATCCGGCAATTATTCGTTCAGTTGTTTGTTCAGCCTTGAAGATTCCTAAAGAATCTCAATATAATATATACATCAAAACAGGTAGTGCAACTCAATTAAGTTATTTTGAAGATGGAACTTGTTTAAAATACTCAAATCATGTTCCTTTAACATATTAGGAGATAAATATTTATGTTATTTGGAATATCTTTTTTATTAGTATTTATTTCAAGTTATTTTATCGCTTCAATTCTTACAAAAAAAGCTTATGAGCATTTTGCATATTTGTTACTAACTTCTTTTGCAAATATTGTTTTGACTTTCGAACTTTTATCTTTGTTTAAAGCTATGACTCTTCCTTGGGTTTTAGCTTTTAACGTAATTTTCTTCGTGAGTTCTTTATTTTTATGGACAAAAAAAGGAAAACCATTATTTATTTTAGATATAAAATCCTTTTTCAATAAATATAAAAATATCTGCAAATTGGATAAAACTTTTGTAGTTTTAGGATTATGTTTTTTAATCTTTGTTCTTGGTGCATTTGCTTTATGTTTAGTTTTACCAATAACAAATGCAGATGCAATGGATTATCACGTTGCAAGGTGTTTCTTTTATTTGAAAAATGCATCCTTAAGTCATTTTAATACAGCAGACATAAGACTTTTAATTTTTCCATTTAACTCAGAAATCATATATGCTTGGATTTTGATGTTTCTTAAAAAGGATGCTTTTTTAGGTTTTATTTCATATTTTGGATTCTTTTTATCAATAGCTTCATTATACAAGTTTATGCAATTAGCTGGTTTTTCAATGAGAAAAACTCTTTGGTCAATTTTTGTATTGTCTTCTTTTGCCTCAATTATCGTTCAAGTATCAGGGACTGAAACAGATGTTTTGACAGCAAGTTTGATACTTTCTTCAATTGTTCTATTTTGGATTTCACTTAAAGAGGAAAACAAGATTTCATTAACATATTCAGCTATTGCCTATGCTCTAGCTATTGGAGTTAAAACAACTGCTATTATTGCAATTCCTGCCGTTGCTATTATTATGTTATTCTTGGCTTACAAGCTTAAAGCATATAAAAATTTCGGTCTTTTCTGTCTATTATTTATTGCAAATTTTGTAGTATTTTCTTCTTATAACTATATTTTAAACTTTATTGATTTTGGAAATATAATGGGTTCAACATCCTCAATGGTTGTTCATAAAAATTTTTATGGCATAAAAGGAATGATTGCAAGCTTTGTAAGACATGTATTTCTATTCTTCGATTTTACTGGGTTTAAATGGGGAGATTATATTGGTAATCATATAACTTCTGTAAAAATGCATATTCTAACTTTTTTACATGTTGCGAATGTTCCAGAAGGACTTTATTCTGAGCCAAAAGGTGTGTATGGTATAAATGGAACATTATTAGAACCTTGTATGAGTTATGGGATTCTTGGTTTTATAGTATTTTTGCCTTGCCTTATATATTCAATAATGAAATCTTTATTTGTGAAGAATTTCAAAACTCAACTTTTGGCAATTTTATCAATTGCTTTTGTTATTTATTTATTAGCTTTATCTTATTTAATAGCATATATGAATTTTAATGCAAGATTTTTGGCAATGTTTTCTGTGATTATTGCTCCAGTACTAGTATATTCTTATTACAGAAAAAATAATTTTTATAAAGTTTTAATTGTGCTATGCATGTTTTATTATATGGTTTTGGTTTCTTCTCATCTTTGGGCAAGACCGTGGTGGCATTATGCAAAAAATATTTTGTACAAAGGCGAAACTATTTCTGATACAAGACGAAGAGCTTTGTGTGCAACTGCAACTTATGAAACTTCAGAAATGTTAGACAAACATTGTCTTTTTTGGTCAAAAATTATGCATTCGCCTGAATTTAAAAATAAAAAAATATTATATATTCCTTCTTCTTCGACAAATATGTATTTACCGATGAAAGAGAATTATTTTAATGGTGCAAAAATTGATATAGGTCTTATTCCAAGATATAGTGAATATAATCTTGATGAATATGATTACATAATTTTTTCTGAAAATGTTCAGTATTCAACATATTTTCCAGAAAAAAATATAAAATATGACTACAAAATAACTAATAATAATATGATTTTACCTAAGAATAGAGAGTACTATTGTTTTTATTTGACTCGACATGGTATGTACAATGGAACGAATGATATTTCGCAATTAAAGGATAAACCTTATGCAGTAGAATGTACATTATCAGCTAAAAATCCAAAATTACGAAATTTTGAGTACATAAAAACTATAGAGGATACAAATAATGAAATCTTAAAACCTCTTAAAACATTTATGATATTTAGAAAAAAATCTACTAACTAGCAACGTCCGTACATATCAGAATATCTGATAATATCTTCTTCTAGAAGAATGCTACCCTGTTGAAGTTCAATAATCTCTACATCTTCATCAGAAAGGTTTTGAAGTGAATGTTTTTCTCCAATAGCAATATCAACGCTTTGACCAACATTTAGAGTAAGCATTTCTTCTCCTTTTTGTACAGTTGCTGTACCAAGAGCTACAACCCAATGTTCAGCTCTATGGTTGTGTGATTGTAATGATAATTTTTGGTGAGGATTTACGTGAATTTTTTTAGTTAAAAATCCATCGCCACTTGCAATAACTGTGTAAAATCCCCAAGGTCTATAAACTGTTTTGTGAACCTTGTGAGTATCGTCATTTAATTTCTTTAATTCTTCATAAATAAGCTTAACATCTTGAGTGTTGTCTGTTCTGCAAGCTAAAATTGCATCTTCAGTTTCTACAATAACTGCATTTTCTAAACCTACTGTGGCAACTAATTTTGATGATGAATAAGCTAATGTATTTTTTGAATTTTTGTCTATAACGTTTCCAATAAATACGTTACCGTCTTTATCTTTTTGAGAAACTTGATAAATAGCTTCCCAAGAACCTAAATCGTTCCAGTCGCTTTCAAGTTTTACTAAAGCTATTTTGTTTGATTTTTCCATAACTGCATAGTCAACTGAAATGCTAGGCATTTTGTTGAAAGTTACATAAGGAATATCACTAGAGTTTGTGAAATCAAATTCGCTTAATGTGTTATAAATTTCAGAATTTGCATTCTTTAATTCTTCCATAAATGTTGAAACCTTGAACATAAACATACCGCTGTTCCAGTAATAAGTTCCAGCATCAACATATTTTTGTGCAGTTTCTGCATCAGGTTTTTCGACGAATTGTTTTACTTTGTATCCGTCTAATAATTGCTCGCTTTCAATATTTACGTAACCGTAACCTGTTTCAGGTGAAGTTGGTTGAACACCAAAAGTTACGATGTAACCTTGTTCTGCAAGTTTTTCACCTTTTAAAATAGAATTTTTAAAAGCTGATAAGTTTTTAATTAAAGGATCAGACGGTGCTACTAAAATAACGGGGTCTTCTTCCTTTGTAATAGTTGAAATATATTTTGTAGCAACTGCAATTGCTGGAGCTGTGTTTTTAGCAACTGGTTCAGCCAAAACAACTGGATTTTTACACATATTTTGTAGTTGGTATCTTACGTTTGATACGTGCTTTGCATTTGTGATGCTTACAATATTTTCAGATGGTGTAAAACATGCAAGTCTTTGGAATGTAGCTTGTAATAAACTTTGATCCATATTTAAATTTAATAACTGTTTTGGATAAAGTTCTCTAGATAAAGGCCATAGACGGCTTCCTGAACCACCACATAAAATTATACTATACATATTTCAACTCCATTCTTCTATTATTGATGTTAATTATATCAGAAAAATACTAAAATAATTCATTTTTTAATTTTCAAAAGTATAACTAACTGATTATGTATTGTTGTATATGCAAACTTATCTGAAAAACTCTTAATCTATTATTGAGGGTAAAGATGTCTTTAGGTAAATTAATGTACAAAAAATTAAAAACTGAAGATTTGGTCATTCTTGCACAAAAGGATGATTTTAAAGCTCTTGAGGAATTGGTAAAAAGAGAACAAAAACGTATTTACGTTACTCTTTTGTATTTGTGCAAAGAGGATTCAAAAGTCCAAGATTTGACTCAAGAGGCATTGTTAAAGATGGCAAAAAATATTTCTACCCTAAGAAACCCAAAGGGTTTTAAAAGTTGGTTAAATCATATAGTAATGAACCTTTTTTATGATGATTTTAGAAAATGTACAAAAATAAATACTATTTCTGTGGACAAAGATTATGGTACAGATAATTACGTATCAAATCCAACGTTAGAAATCCCTGATAAACAGGCAAAACCTTTAGAAAAATGTTTGTCTTGCGAATTAGAAAATTTAATCAAACAAGAAATTAAAAATTTGCCTGAACATTTTAGGGTTCCAATTGTGCTAAGAGAACTTCAGGGTTTGTCTTATGAAGATATTGCAAAAACAACAGCTACAAATATTGGTACTGTTAAATCAAGAATTGCAAGAGCAAGACTAAAATTGAAAGAAAGTCTAAAAGATTATATCGGAAAAGGAGTGTAGAATGAGTTTGTCATGTTCTCAAGTTAGTTCATTAATGACATTTTATATAAATAATAAATTAAATTATCCTGTGAAAAAAATGTTCGAGGAACATTTAAAAAATTGTCCAAAATGTTATGAAAAATATATGGCATTGTTGGAGATAATGACAAAATTTTCTGAGGCAAAAGAGTATATAGATAATATTAAATATGAACGAAACCTTGAAAATAGTGCAGATGATGAAAAGGACTATGTCCTTGTACAAAGTCTTTCTGCATATAGTGATAATGAACTTTCTGAAGAAGAAAGCTTGAGAGTTAAAAAATACATTATTACAAACCTTTCTGCAAGAAAAACTTTAGAAGATTTTTGTTCTCTAAAAAAAGTTATAAAAGAATCTTTTGATAAATCTTCTAATAAATTTAAAATAGATTTTTCGAAAAATGTAATGAAGCAACTAGATTTAAAAGAAGAATATTATAAAGGTGGCTCTCAGTTAAAAGTCGCATCTATATTTATATTCTTAGTAACTTCTCTTACCGTAGGTCTAATTTATGTGGTTTCTAGCATGCTAATTTAAGAATAATAATATTCCAGCAGAAATGAACATTGCAGGACCAAACGGTAAAATAATTGCATCAGTTGCTGATTTAATATTGTGTGTAACTTGTCTTACGCAATATAGTCCAGAAATTACGACTAATAATGTTCCAGCGTAAAGTAGTATAGCGTTTACATCTTTTGACATGCTAATTAACTTATAGCTTGCTGTTATAATTAAAAATAATACTAAAGAAATAATAGTTTTGTAGTCTTTGCCTTTATATAATTTTTTTATATATAAAGGTAATGTTATTAAGGCTTGTACTACAAGAGATAGTAAAAGCACAAATAACAAAGGATACCACCCAAATATTGCACCAAGTCCACCTGCAATAAAAGTATCACCAACGCCAAAGGCTCTTGATTTTACAAATACATATCCAAGTGATGCAAAAAGTTCCATAATTAATACTCCCTCAAGAATACCAATTATAGAATTTTGTAAGTTATGATTAACAAGGCTGAAAATTAGCCCAAAAATCACTAGCAATAATGAATGTATATCAAAAATAACTTTTTCTTTTAAATCTGTTACGGTCATGACTATAAATAAAGAAAATATAATTAACATTAAAAACATGTTAATTGATAGACCGAATTTAAAAAATATTCCTGTGAACAATAGCCCTGTTAAAAGTTCTACTATAAAATATTGAGGACTGATTTTTTCATGACAAAAATAACATTTTCCTCTTAATAATATATACGATAATAATGGAATATTATGCCACCATTTTAAAGCATGCTGACATTTAGGACATTTTGATGGTGGAAAGACAATAGATTCTTTTGATAAACCTCTAAGTATAACCACGTTCAAAAAACTTCCAATACATAAACCAATAATAAACATCCAAAATGCTATATAAAGTGTTAAAATATCTGGCATGCTTATTATCTTTCGTATTTATCAGAGTTTGTAATAATGTCATACATTGCAGCAAGTGCTTTTTTTAATCTTCTTGAAACTTGCATTTGTGAAATACCAAGCTTTTCGGCTATTTGGCGTTGGTTTAAATCTTCATAATAATTTAATTCAATAACAGCTTTTAAATCTGGTGGAAGTTTTTCAATTGCTTTTGAAAGCATGATTTTTTCTTCGTAAGCATTCAAAAATTCTTGATGGTCGCCAGATGGAATTTTATCTGCTAAAGACATATTGTCGTCATCTGATGTGTTAAAAGTTTGGTCTAAAGATATAGTACTTTTTCTTCTGTCAACCTCAATTGCAATATTAACCTTTTGAACAGGTACATCCATAGCCTTTGCAACTTCTTCTGTCGTAGGTTCATCACCTGATTCTTCTACAAGTTGTTTAATATAATTATTAATTCTGAAGGCTAATTCTTGAATTTCACGAGGAGCTTTAATCATAGAGGCTTTATCTCTTAAATAATGTCTGATTTCGCCTGTAATTAAATAACTCGCATAAGTTTTGAATTTTGTTGAAATATCGGGATTATAAAATTCAATAGCTTTAATAAGCCCTAACGAACCAACTTGAATAAGGTCGTCAATAGGGTCAGTTGAACGTCTAGCAAGGGAGCATGCTATTTTTTTTACCAATGGCATTGTAGCAACAACAATTAAATTTTGAAGTTGTTTTTTTTTCTTTTCATTGTCAGTCTTTTTATATGCAACAAGCCATTCACTAACTTGTGCAAAATTGTCATCTGTCTTGTTGTTCACTATTATTCCCTCTGCTTCAACAAATTTAGTATAACACATTGGCAAATGTTTTTAAAACTGTAACGATTTGTTAAAAAAACTTAACATGTCGACCATGAACTAGCAACTTTTTTTTTTAGGATTTTTAAATAACATGTGTAGGTAGAAAATTAGTGTATCTTTATATTTAATTTTTTAGTTATAAATCCACAAATCAAAACTATAAAAAATGGTATTAGTGTAGATTATTACAATTCAATTTACTTATAAACAGGAGTTCAACATGAACATTAACAAAATCAACAACGTAGCAGTCGCACCTATGAAGCCACAACTCAAGGCACGCGAAATCCAACCAAAATTAACTTACGCAACAGATACGGTGGAATTATCGAAACAAGAATCGCCAATCGTATTAAAACGTCAAGGTAATGCTTTACATGTATCTTTTACAGGTAAAATTCAAAACCCAATGGAAACAAAAGCAAATGAAGATGCTCCAGCACTTCAATTTAGAGTAAGAGGTGTATCAAAACACCAATTAGGTACAGAAGGTGCTAGTGCAACTGCAGAAGATGATTCAGTAGTACAATTAGCTAATTCAAATTGGAAAGAAGGCGACAAATTAATTTGGAAAGAAGAAAAAACTCGTATGGGTAAATCAATCGCCTTATCTCATCCAAAATTTGGTGAAATTGGTTCAGTTCCAAAAGAAATGGCAGAAGTATTACTTCCTGTATTAAAAAATAAAAAACAAGATTTTAGTTTTGAATTAGGAAACGTAATCGCAGGTACATCAAAAGGTGCTCCAACAATTGGTTTAAGAGCAGTATTAAAATATAACGGTACTGATAAGAAAGCAGCAAAAGAAGCAGCAGATGTATTCAACGGTTTATTAAATTCAGACGATCCAAAAATTTCAAAAGCTGTAATGGTATATCAACCAGAAAAATCACCAAAACAAGTTTTAGAAAGAATATTTGATGTAGAAGGTAAAGAAAACGGCTTAGGTGCAGTAAGAGAAGTTAAGACAGCAATTGATAACATTGCAAAAGAAATCAATGATCCATCAAACAAAAAAATCTTACTTTTAGGTCACTGCAAACCAGATGGTGATACATTAGGTTCAGTAATTGCAATGAAAGAAGCTTTAAAAGCAGCTTATCCAGACAGAGAAATCGATTGTGCAGTAGATGACAAAATCCCTGGTTTATTCCGTGATAAAATGCCTGGTATTGAAGATGTAAAAAGACCTTACAATCCAGAAAAAATTCAAACATTAGAAAAGAATTTACAAGTATTAAACGCATTAAATACAGAAACTGCAAAAGAACAATCTAAAGTTTTAGAAAGAGACTTAGCAGAATTAAAAGATCCAAACAACTTATTTGATGCAAACCCATTAAACGGTAAAGCTAAGAAAAAATATGATTTGGTAGTAACATTAGACGTACCAACACCAACAAGATTCTCAGGTGCGTTCAAAGATTATATCGAAGGTAGTAAAAAACAAATTTATATTGACCACCACCCTCACAGAATTACAGAATGGCAAAATGCTAAAAATGAAACAGGGTTGGATATGGACAAAATCCATAAGAACGGTCTAGCACTTGTATGTGACGCAGTTCCAGCTGCAACTCAATTAGTAACAATCGTTGCAGATAAAGCGGGTGTTTTAGGTAAAATGTTCGAAAAAGGTGGTAAAGCTGCTAAGAACTTTGTAGCAAGTGTAATCACAGGTACATCAACAGATACAGGTTCATTCACAAGAACAGCAAACTTGTTACCACACCACTCAGCATTACCAGTACAACAAAGACCAAACTTCTTCCCAGAAGGTATGTCTACTTGGTTAACAAATCAATTAGCAAAAACTGATAAATCAGTAGATAAAAAATGGTTACGTGAAAACATTGCTTATGATGTTCCTGATAAAAAATTAAGTGGTGACAGCGTAGATGGCAAAACATCACCTCGTGATAAAATGTTAAATTACGCTTTGGAAGGTAGAAAAATGAGTCCTGAATTAGGTTTAGGTATCATTGAAGTAGATTATGATCAAATGTATGATGTATTTAATGCTTCATTAGAACAAGACCCAGACATCACATTATTAGATGTTCAAAACGGTTTCAAATACTCAGAAGCTTTAGGTGCATTAAAATCTGACCCATCAGAAACATCTCAAAAATTAGCTAAAGGTCAAAAAGCTCAAACATTAACAGAAAGAGCAACTCAAACTTATGAAGGACCTTATGATGCAGATAGAATTGCAATCTTAGTTATCCAAGATAAGAAAGAAAACTTCATCACAGAAAACTCAGATGTAGCTAAACAAAATGGTTTAAGATTGTCATTTAGATCATCAGCAATGAGCAACCACGCAGAATTGTTAGCTAACTTGTTCGGTGGCGGTGGTCACGGTGGAGCTTCAGGTGGTAGAGTAGACCTTCCAGGTGTTACAATCAACACTCCATTAGTAGTTAAAGTTAATGGCAAAGTTGTTGAAGATACAGCAGAAGTTTACAAAGACTTGAAACAAAACTACGAAATTATGAAAGATAACAACATCCCAGCAGAACAAAGAGCTGGCAAATGCAAAAAAATCGAAATTGCATTAGCAGAAGATGGTCAAAAAGGTAGAACTACTTCAGAAATCATCCAAGATGTTGTAAAAGAAATCAGAAAAGGTCAACCTGCAACAAACGCTGTTAAAGACGGCAAAGGACCAAAAGGTCCAAAAGGACCTAAAGGACCAAAAGGTGGAAAAAGACCAGAAGCTAACCAACAAGCTCAACAAGGTCAAAAAACACACGGCGGTAAAAAACCTCACGGTCACAAAGGTGGTAGAAGACTTAACGAAGTGGCTTAACTCGAATGAGTAAGACAACTCCGATAAAGGTAGGAAAACAAATTATATCGGTAGGTTAAGACAAAATTATAAGTAAATTGAAAAGAGGAACTTTGGAAACAGAGTTCCTCTTTTATTTGTAATATTTATTAACAAATGGCGAAAATATAGACAATTATTTGCTTAGCATGGACTTTATATAAATATATAGGAGTGTGTAGGTAGTGAAAATAGTTCCATTTATAAATTCGAATGTTCCAGCAGTAGCAGATATAGCTGATAATAAAAAGATTAATAATCGTCAAGCAGTTAAATTTGGCGAAATTAAGGATACATTTGAAGCTTCAAATCCAATTAAGAACGATAAGATTATTGATATTAATCGTGTAGGTAAAAATTTACACGTATCATTTACTGGTGAATTTAAAAATCCTATCGTTAGAGAAGTTCCTGCAGTAGATTTTAAACTTTCAGGTGTTATGAAACACCAATTAGGTACAGCAGGTGGTAGAGATGCTATTGATGATACAGTTGTTAAATTAGCAAATTCTAATTGGAAAGAGGGTAAGGAATTTGATTATTCTATAGAAATCCAAGAGAATGAAAAAGATGGAAAAATTTATAAGAATAAAGTTATAAATATTAATGATAAAGATTTTGGAACAGTTGGTACAGTTCCTGTAACTTTAACAAACAAATTTGCAAAATTAATTGAATCAAATCCAGCAGAAAAAGATAATTTTAAATTTACATTAACAAACGTAAATGGTGGTGTAAATAGTGCATTCCCTACAGTTGGTATTGAAACAACTTTTAAATATGTAGGTAAGAATGAAGATGTTGCAAAACAAACAAAAGATTTATTTACAAGCTTAATTGATTCTGATAAAAAAACAGTTGCTTCGTCTGTTTCAATGTATGAAGAACCGACTTCACCAAAAGAAGTTTTGGAAAGAATGTTTGATGTCGAGGGTCAAAAGAAAGGTTTAGGTAAGGTAAGAGAATTAAAAACTGCGATAGATACTATTGCAAAAGAAATTAACGACCCTAAAAATAAAAATATATTAGTATTAGGTCATTGCAAACCGGACGGCGATACAATTGGTTGCGTATTAGGTATGCAAGCTGCTATCAAGGGTGCATATCCTGAAAGAAATGTAGATATGGCGATTGATGATGATATTCCTAATAACTTTGCAAAATTACCAGGGGTTGATAATATTAAAAGACCTTATAATGGATTTGCAGTATACCAATTAGAAAAGAACGTTGAGTTGTTACAACGTAGTGATTCAGATGCTGCAAAAGCACAAATCAAAAAATTACAAAAAGAAGAAGAAAGATTAAAAGATCCATCAAGAACATTTGATGCAGGTTCTATCAATGGTAAACCTAAAAAATATGACTTAGTTATTATGATGGATACTCCAACACCAGGAAGAACAAGTAAGAATTTCAAAAAATATTTTGAATCAGCAGATAAAACAATTTTTATCGACCATCACCCTCATAGAGCAAACGAATGGGCAGCTGACTCAAAGAAATTAGGCTTAGATTTAGAAAAAGTTAAACAAAATAATTTATTCTGCGTAGCAGACACAGTTCCAGCTGCAACACAAATTGTAACTGCGATTGCTGATAAAGCAGGGCTTTTGGGTAAAATGTTTAAAAACTCATTAGAAAGTGCAAAACAATTTGTTGCAGGTATTTCAGCTGGTGCATTAACTGATACTTGCAGATTTGATAAAGTTGCATCACACGATTCAAAAGATTATGCAAAACCAGTAACTCAACGACCAACATACAAACCTGAGGGTATGACAAAATGGTTGTATAACGAATTAGATAAAGTAGGCGGTGGCGACATTGATAAACAATGGATGAGATTAAACTTGGATTACGAATTACCAAATAAACGCATTAAAAATGCAGATGGTACATTTGTTCAAGGTCCGAGAGATATGGTTCTTGAAAAATCAGTAAAAGGAAGAATCATGGACGCTGAACTTGGCGTAGGTATGATTACAGTTAGCTATGACGATATGCAAGAAGTACTAGAGGTTGCTAAAAAACAAGATAAAAAAGTTCAATTTAACGATGTATATTCTGCATTCAAAAGCTCACAAGCATTAACTTCATTAAAAATGCCAGGTAGTGTTAAGGAAAACGTAGAAGAAATGTCAGTAAGAGGACAAGCTTATTCTACATATAAATCACCTTATGACTATGATAGATTAGCAGTATTGATTACTCAAAGCCAAAAACAAGGTGAATTAAATAATAATTCGCAAATAGCTGATAAAAACTCATACAGTTTTTCATTCAGATCAAGCGGTCAATCTAACTTAGCACAAATTGCTGCAACATTATTCGGTGGCGGTGGTCACTCACAAGCAGCAGGTGGCGGAATTTCAATGAAAGATTTGACTTTAGAAACACCATTAAAAGTAATGATTAATGGTAAAGAAGAAAAAGATTTTGCTAAAGTATTTGCAAAAGTAAATGATATTATTGCAAAGAAAGCTGATAGTTCAGAAATTAAAATTGAAAAAGCTGAAAAAGACGGTAAATCAATTCCGGAATTAATCAAATCAATTACAGCAGAAATGAGAAAAACTCAAACTCCAAAACCTGTTGTAGAAAAAGTTCCAGCAGAAAAAGCAGAAGTTGCAAAACAACAAGCAAAAGTTGCTTAATTTAAAAAATAAGTTTACTCCAAAATATTACACCGAAACTAAAAAGAATCCTTTTCATAAAGGATTCTTTTTTATATTGCCCTCTCCACTAAATGTATGATTTTTAAAATTTTTATTAAAGTGATTTCCACTATATGTATGATGTGAATTTATATATTTATTAGTAAAGTGTTTATAAGCAAAGTATTATTTGCAAGGAATGAGGTAAGTTAATTGAAGAAATTTACATTTAGATTGCAAGTGGTGCTTAACATGCGTGAAAAGACTTTAGAAGATAAACGTCTTGAAATGGCTCAGGTCGTAAAGAGATTAAATGTTCAAATTGAAAAACTTGAGGGCTTAAAGGAAAAGCAAGAAAGATTAACAAGTGAACTAAATGGAATTTACGACAAGGATGAAATCGATATTGGTGGTATTTATACTTACAAAAGTTTTATAGCAAAACTCTTTGATGATATAAGAAATCAAGAAAAAATAATTTCAGAGTGGCGAAAACTTTTGAGGATAAAACAGAACGAAGTTAATGAAGCGTTAAAACAGGTAAAAATTTTAGAAAAACTAAAAGAAAAAGAAGAAAAGAAATTTAACGACTTTATAAACTACCATGAGGCGAAAGAAATCGACGACATAGTGACTACCAGATACAAAGCTAAGGTTAATTAGCAAGGGCGAGAGAAAAAATAATGGCACAAGATTTATTAGAAAATACAAATACATATTTATTGAATGCTACAACACCAGATAGCTCAACTTATGCAAAAAATGCTACAAAAAATTATACAGAAACATTCAATAAAAATGGTCAAAGTTTTAATGATGTATTTGCAAATGCAAATGATAGATATTCAAATACGGCTAATAAATTTGCGACAAGAGATGCAAACAGAAATAACACAAGAGATTTAAGCAACAGAAATAATAACGTTGCTGATAGAAATTCTGTAACAAGAAACAATAACAATAATAATGTTGCAAATAATTCTCAAACAGTTGATAAACAAGCAAAATTTAGAGAATCTCAAGAAAATTCAAGAGCTATGAGAGATAATGCTCAATCAAATTCTCAAAACAATAATACTGATAACAATAATACAGTATCAAATTCAAATTCTACATCTGAAACAAATTCTACAGATACTGAAACAGTTAGCTTAAACAATGCAACTGATAATTTAGATTTGGTAAATGATATTACTGTTGATGAAGAAATTACTGCAGAAGATATTGAAGCTTTAAACAACTTGTTATTGGAGGATACAACTTCAGAAGATACAACTGCAGAAACTGATTTGTACATTAATGCTTATTATCAATCAACAATGGATGCATTAACTTCTGATACAGAAGAAACTGCAACAACTGATTTGAATACATTGGCAAATGTGGAAACTGAAGAAACAGCACAAACAGTTGCATTAAATACAGTTGATGAATTAAATAATGTTAATGTAACTGCAGATACAAAAACAGAAACTAAAGATACTAAAACAACTTTAGATAATCTTGATACAAAAACAACTGCCAAAACTCAAGCTGATGAAAATGCTTTAAAATCAGATAAATTAGCAAAAGAAGATGCAAATGGAAAAGTAACTACTGATAATGATTTGCAAGAAGAAATTCTTGATAATAACAAAAAAGTTGAAGTTGATACAAAAACAAATGAAACTTCAAATATGAAAGATGATGTTTTAGTAAATGCAACTGATGAAGTTGTAGAACAAGTAAAACCAGTTAACGTAAATAAAACTGATGAAAATAAAACAAGCTTTAGAGAAGTTATGGAAAAAGCTGGTTTGGATGATGCAAAACTTGAAGCGTTGAATATGACAATCACAAACACAGGTAGTGCTGGTGCTGATTTGTCAGATGGTTTTCAGGGTTCTGCTCAAGAAGATATTGCAAAGCTTGCGATTAATGCTGTAAATGGCAAAAAAGATGCATCAGAAATTGCAAGCAGTAAAGAGTTCTCAAAACTTGTTGATACTAAAAATATGCAACAAGAAGAGGCTAAAGAAATTTCTAAAAATGATATTTTAGCTCAAATTAATAATAAAATGCAGGCTAAAAACATTAATGGACAACAAAGAATTACATTACAATTGACACCGGAAAGCTTAGGTAAAATCACTATTGAATTATCAAAAGGCAAAGACGGTTTACAAGCAAAAATGTTGACAGACAATGTACAAGTAAGAGATATGTTGGAAAAGAACATAGATGGTCTTAAATCAACATTAGCAAGTCAAGGTGTAACAGTAAACAATGTAAGCGTAAAAGTAGCATCAGCAAGTGAAACAGCTTCTGAATTTGATTTTGGTAGAGAAAGCTTTAATCAAGAACAAGCTCAACAAGACTTCGCTGGAACAGGAGAAAGAGGTGGAGAAAGAGATTCTCAATATGCAAATGAAAGAACTCCTGAAAATGCTATGAATAATGAAACGCTTGCAGATATGCCAACAGAAGATGCAGAACTTGAAATGGCGATGGGTGAAGATGTTGAATTGAACTTAGATGCTGAACGAGTTGCAGTTGGTGCAGGGAATGTGGATATAGAAGTATAGAAAGTATAATCGGAGGAGAAAATGGTATCTAGCGTATACAATCAAATAACAGATATGAAAAACGCAACTTCTCAAGCAGAAGCGGCAGATAAAGCGAAAAACGGTGTATCTAATGATATGACCGATAAAAATATGTTCTTGAAATTGATGTTAAAACAAATGGAATATCAAGATCCAACAGAACCAACATCAAATGAAGAATGGTTATCTCAAATGGCACAGTATTCATCATTAGAATCTGCTCAAAACACACAATCTGCGATTGAGAAATTATCGTCATTGGTAAATGATTTATCGGATGCATATTCAACTTCAGCTGGTATTTCACAAACGTTAAACTTACTAGGTAAAGAAGTTACAATTATTGACCCTGAAGATAAAACAGGTGAAACAAAAATTACCGGTACAGTAGAAGAAGCATCATTTGATGGTGGCGTAGGTTCGGTAAAAGTTAATGGTAAAAATTACTCGATTGCATACATTACAGCAGTTAAAAATAATGCTGGTGGTAGCAGTAGCGGTAGTAATGAATAAACAGTAGAGAAATATAATAGAAAAACTAGATTTAAAAAATAAGATAAAAAAGACATAGAGGAGGAAAAATGTCGCAAGCACTATATACATCAATGAGTGGTATTAACGCAGCAACAACATCAATCAGCGTTGTGTCAAATAACGTTGCGAATATTAATACAACTGCATTTAAGTCTGCTGACGCAAGATTTGAAAACTTGTTCTCAAAGACATACACAACAGGTAATTCTCCTACAAAAACTGCAGGTGGTATCAACCCAAAACAAATCGGTATGGGTGTTGAAGTTGGTTCTATCGTAAGAAACTTCACAGAGGGTACTTATGTAGCAACAGGTAGAACAGAAGATTTAATGATTTCAGGCGGTGGTTACTTTACTGTTATGAATTCAAACGGTGAAATCTTCTATACAAGAGATGGATCATTCACTCTTGATGCTAACGGTAATATGGTTACTCAAAGTGGTATGTATGTTTTAGGTGCTTCACAAATTTATAACACTTCTGCGTCACAAACTAAAATTAATATTCCAAAAACAATCAAAGTAACGCAAGGTGGTAACAATTCATTGGGTTCTGCAGTAGTTAATGAATTGAACGATGCAAGTATTACAGCAGGTACTTTCAATGTAACATTCAATAATAACAAAGGTCCACAAGTTGCAAAACTTACTATTACAGAAGAAGATTTGAAAGGTTCGATGGATGCTTTGATTGCTAAATTGAATGACCAATTAAATAGTATTCAGGCAAATGATGGTAACGGTGGAGCTGACATGCAAGGTGTAGTAATCGGTGCAAACTCTGATGGTACTATTTCATTCAAGGCTCAACCACCATATACTCAAACTATAGCTACAAAAACTACAGCATTTATGCCAGGTACAACAACTGAGGCATCTATGTATTCATTCAATCCTACTCCAAACCCAGCAGGTGAAACATTATATTGGAGAGGTGATAGTACAAATCCAGAGCTTTATACTTTAGCAGCTGATGGTAAAACATTTGTGGAAACTGACTATAAGGTATCAGGTTTTAAAACAGAAAATGGTGTAGATGGTGCAGAAAGAACTCTTACTGAAATTACCCAAATTTCTACTGGTACAAAAACTTCAATTACCGGTGGAGGTGCGAATGTTGTAGAAGATGTAGAAGTTAACCCAACAATCAAATTTGAGGCTGGTACTTCTAACTTCTTAGAAGCAACAAAATTAGCATCTGCTGTTCAAGACGATAACGGTGCTTATAACTCAAAAGTTCTTGACTATACAGTTGATGTTGAACCAATCGCCGCTTTGGTTGAAGCTGTAAAACTTGAAAGCTATTCAGTAGGTACAGACGGTACAATTGAGGCTGCTTATTCAAATGGTGATAAATTAACAGTTGAGGCAAACGAAAACGATAATACTTTTGAATGGAAATATACAACTTCAAACGGTGTTGTAATTCGTGGTGCTGATAAAATTCACGTTAACGATGCACTTGCAGATACATCAGGTTTCGTATTGCAATTAGCAACAGTTACAAACGAAGCTGGTCTTGTATCAAAGAACAACAACTTATGGTCAATTGGTCCAAACACAGGTGATACGGTTTACGCCGTTGGTGGTTCAATGGGCTTAGGTGAAGTTCAAACAGGTGGTTTGGAAGGTTCAAATGTTGACCTTTCTCGTGAATTATCAAATATGATTTTGGCTCAAAGGGCTATCCAAGCTAACTCTAGAGTATTTAGCACAGCTAGTAGCATAATGGAAACTCTATCATATCTAGGTTCTTAGTGAATTATTAAGAAATGTTAACTAATAAATTAGGTAGGTTAAACATGTCGGAAACCATGTCATGACATGGTTTCCGACTGATACCAGAAAGAGGTGAAAAAGTCATACAAACAAATGATTGTCCTATCATGAAAAATATCGTATAATTGATATATGTTCGAAAGGACATTTCTTGTAGGAGTAGGTATCCCTTATGATTGAAAAAATTAAAAACAATCTATTACAAATACAAGAAAAAATCGTACCTTATACCGTGAATATCATTGCAGTTACTAAGTATTACGATACAGATGTAATGCTAAGTGCATATAAAGCAGGCTTAAGACACTTTGGAGAGTCAAGAGCGGTAGATGCAGTCAGAAAAATAAATGAACTTCCTGATGATGTGAGAGTAAATTCAACATTTCATTTTATAGGTCATCTTCAATCCAACAAGGTAAAGTTAGTGGTAAACAATTTTGACTACATTCACTCAGTAGATTCTTTAAAACTTGCACAAATCATTTCTGATGAGGCTATAAAAGCCAATAAGAAGCAAAAAGTGTTTTTACAGTTGAACAACGCAAATGAAGAACAAAAGTTCGGTTTTAGTAAGGAAGAACTTTTAAGAGATTTTAAATCGATTATCGATTTAGAGGGTTTAGAAGTTTTAGGGTTGATGAACATCGCACCGCTTACTGATTCAAAAGAAGAACTATCTTATTTGTTCAAGGATGTAAAAGATTTTCAAAAGGAATTAGAAACAACATACGGATTTAAGCTAAATGATATTTCAATGGGTATGAGCAATGACTACGATATTGCTGTTGCAAATGGTGCAACTTGGGTACGTATAGGTACAAAATTATTTAGTTAAATCATATTGGAGGACGAATTAGTGGCAATTACAGACGGAATTAAAGGAATTGTAGATTTTTTAACACAAGGTATCGAATCAAGAGAGGGTGACGATATTTTTGCAGATATGGTAGAAGATGGTGATGAATATATGACTGAAGATAATTTAGCGTTAGCACCAGTTCCTGCTCAACAAACTAGAAATGAAAGAAGAAATGAATCAAAAGTAGTTTCTCATCCTTCTTTCAACAGAAGTTCTTATGAAGTAGTTATTGTTGAACCTCATTCATTCAGCGAAGCTGGTTCAATCGTACAAAATTTAATTGATAGAAAAACTGTAGTATTAAACCTACATTTATTAGACAAAGACCAATCTCAAAGAACAATTGACTTTGTATGTGGTGCATCTCACGCATTAAACGGTAACAAACCACAACAAGTTGGAGAAATGGTATTTGTATTTGCTCCAAGCAATGTAACAATGTCAGTTGATGCTCAAAACTCAAGCTCAAAATTTGCTGACATCTGGGGCAAATCTCTATAAGTTTCATATATATTATGATTTGTGATAGTTGGATTTCTAGGGTACTTTTTAAGTGCCCTTTTTATTATTTTGTTTTTATTAAAACTATCTCTGAATTGTCATCCTGAACTTGACAAAGCGAAAAGTTGAGCTAAAGCGAAACTTGTGAGCCTGTCTCCGTAGTTGACTTTAAGCCGTTAGGCATATTATCCAGTTTTATGCCTTACGGATAAAAGGAAACGTAGTGTGTTTCAGAATCTGATTGGCTTTGAGTATTTAAATTAAACTTATTTTCATTTTCTTGTACCGACAAGAAAACGAAACAAAAGAAACTCTC
>DBIX01000013.1:0-1638 GCA_002297005.1 Cyanobacteria bacterium UBA791
CTTTTAATAAAACTTCCGCTAACAGCAATTATTACAACATTGTTCTTGTATGTAATGATGAAAATTCAAAATAAATTCTTCAAAACTAAAACAAATGAAATTTCAGCAGAATTAGCAAGAACTTCAGTTGATAACAATAATAGCATTATGGAATGTATTAAAAACTTCAAAGAAGTTAAGATTTTAGGTATTGAAGATTATTTTTATAATAGATTTAGAACAAACCAAGCAAAATATAACCAAACAATGCTTAAGAACAATTATTATACATTAATTCCACCTTATATTATTGAAACATTAATTGTAATAACGTTTATATTATTTGCTTTTATAATAACTATCCAAAACTTAGCCGACACAACAAAGATTTTGGCATCTTATGGCTTGGTTGTAATGGCGATTTTCAGAATTGCTCCACCATTGAATAGAATACAAAGTGCTTTTAACCAAATCAATGCAACAAAAAGATTGATGGATAAATTGAACGAATATGCTACTTTGTACAAATTTGATGATAAAGATTTACCTGAATTAGAGGCACAATTACCGCCTCTAAAATTCAAGGAGAGCTTAAAACTTGAGGGTATAAACTTCCAATATAAAGAAAATAAACCTGTTATTAAGAATTTAAATTTAGAAATAAAAGCAGGCGAATTTATCGGTATTATTGGCGATTCTGGAGCTGGAAAAACAACTTTGGCAGAAATCATTATGGGATTGTTACCAGCAGATTACGGCAATATAACTTTAGATGACATATTTATAAATCAAAGAAACTTTTTCTCTTTGAGAAAAATTATCGGATATGTTCCGCAAAACATAAACTTAGTTGATGGCTCATTTGCAAGTAATGTAGCATGGGGAATTGACCCTATGGATATTGATTATAGACTTGTAGAGATTGCATTAAGAAGAGCTCAACTTTGGGATTATGTTGAAACCTTTGAAGATAAGGCAGATGCTAAGGTTATAATAGGTTCTAACGGATTATCACAAGGTCAAAAACAAAGACTTGCAATCGCAAGAGCGTTGTATAGAAACCCTGAAATATTAATTTTTGACGAAGCAACATCAGCTTTGGACATAAAAACAGAGAATGAAATTACAGAAATGTTAAAAGAGTTTAAGGGGAAAAAGACAATAATTGCTATTGCACATAGACTATCAACACTAAAAATTTGCGATAGAATTGTGTACTTAAAAAACGGTGAAATCGTTGATACTGGTACATTTAAAGAGTTGAGTTCTTTGTATAAAGAAATTGATACTTTAATAAAAATGAGCAATATAAAAAATTAAATACTTTACAAGAAAAAAATTTTTGTATATAATAATAACACAACCTTTGGAAACAAAGGTAAAGACCAAAAGAGAAGTTCCGAGAATGCTTGAAATAAGCCTAATGGAACGGGAAAAGACTTAAAGCAATTTAAGATTTAAGAAATATTCCTCAGTAGCTCAATGGCGGAGCAACCGGCTGTTAACCGGTAGGTTGTTGGTTCGAGTCCAACCTGGGGAGTATTTTTTTTGCACAAAAATAAGAATCGGCTTACTGCCGATTTTATTTTTGGTTTAATATTACTTTTGGTTGAGATGAGAACCAACGGTGAGAGTCCAGCGTGAGTGAGCAGAGGGCGA
>DBIX01000013.1:1680-32347 GCA_002297005.1 Cyanobacteria bacterium UBA791
AGGGCGAAGACTTGAAGATTTTGAAAAATATAATTTTGAAAAATCTTCAATCGTAGACCCGTTTAATGCGAACGAACAAGAGAACCTGGGGGAGTATTTTCATGCTAAAACAGGTTAAAATAAAAAGAGTGGAAGCCAATTTCCACTCTTTTTATTTTTATTAATTATATTGTACTTTAAACTGGTAATTTATATCTTAAAATCAATAGGCAATTGTGTTTTAAGAGGTTCTAATATTGAAGAACCTTATATACGTTAACCCATTTAGTATATTTTTATGATATAAGAATATTATGTTAAACGATAAATTTTTATGCGAATTAAGAGAAGCATACAAAGATATAACAAGTGATAAATCTTGGGTGACAACACTTTTATTGTGCATGTTTGGTGGTTGTTATGGTTTGCATAGATTTTATACTCGTAAGAATAAGAGTGCAATATTTCAACTATTGCTATCAATATCAGTCATAGGATTACCTATATCTATAGTATGGATGTACTGCGACCTGTTTCAAATACTCTACAACAATTTTGCAGATTATGATGATAAAATGTTAGACAAAAATATTACAAGAAAATCTGTTACTTTGCTTACATTCTTTTTAGGGTATTTAGGTTTTACTGACTTTTACATAAAAGACTACAAAAAAGGTTTAATTAAATTTTTATTGTTTATTAGTTGTTTTGGCACATTTATTTCTATTATATGGAACTTAATAGATTTACATTTAATATGTTTCTCAAAAAAGAGTGCCAATAAGTATTCAGGATTAAAAAACAATTTTGATACAAAAATATGCTTGTTATTATTGCTATTATCATACATACCTTTAATAATATTATTTTGTTACTTATGTCAATCTCCAATGCAGATAGCAAATCATATAAATAATACTTGGGTAGAGCTTGTAACTTTAATCAAAAGTATAATCAAATGGATATTAAAAGTACTATTTTATTGTTTATGTGGAATTTTAGCAATTGTTGCTATTATTGGAAGCATAAGCGACAGCTCTAAAACAAATAAGAAAAAGACGAAAGAAAAATCTAATACTAATAATAAATATCAGTATGCCATTGTTTCTTATCAACTTGACGGTCAAATATTTTCTTTTAAAGTAAATGAAATATACGAAACAAATCTTGATAAAGCAATATGGGTAACAGATGCAAAAGGTTTTAATAAACAAGCCAAATTTATGAGTATTAACAAAATAACATTTGCAGATTATAGTCGCAGTACTTTACCTGATTATCGTTTAAAGAAAGATTTTTATAAAAAATAAAGAACTATATCTAATGAGATTACTGAAAATACTGTTTTAAATCAACAGATTCCCCTACTTTTTCCCATACGGCTTTCTTTGTTTTATCTGAAAATTCTCTATTAAAAGTATATATGCCTTTGAACTTATATCTCCAAGAACCTGTTTCATCCTTATATTTAGGAAAAACAATCCTTACTTCATTTTTTCTATCATAAGTGTAAAACTCATCGTTGTCTTCTTCCGTTTCGTAAATAAATTTTCCATCAAGACTTATTTCATTTTGGTATCTGTTGCCTTTAAAATCAGTATCTTCTAGTTTTAGTTTAGGACACCAAACATGTTCTTCTGCAGTATTTGTTCTAAAATAACATTTTTGAGTGCCTCTGTATCCTTTATTAAACAAATCCGATACTTCCTGTATTGTTCTCAAACTCACATTATCTCTACACTCTATTTTGCCAAGTTTAATATAATCTTCAGGTGATTTATCACAGCAATTCCAAGGCTTGAATTTATCACCTAATTCTAAAATTCTTTTGTTAATGAGTGTTATTATATTATCAATCTGTGAGTTTATATCCTCTATATTTTTAGACACATCAATTCTCAACTCTTCTAATTCATAGTACACAACCTCACCAAGAGCAATGAGTTTTTCGTCTATCCGTTTCTTTCGGTCAAGAACTTCTCTTGTTCTTGCTTTGTCAGCTTCTTTTTGTGAAAAATGGTGGGGTTCATCTATTTCAATGGATAAGTTAATTTGAGGGAAATACAAATCTGCTAATGCTATTTTTCCATCTTCTTTTCTTTTAAACATTTGCTGTGTGATAATTTGAACATCGTTCCTGTTCAATAAATGATAAATCCTAGTTATACAATAGTTTTCATATTTTTTATTAAAAGTTCTTCTCAATTGATTTGCAACGTATTCTTTCTTATCCATTTTAATTATTCCTTTTAATGTCATTTTATTATAAATTATTACAAACAACAAGTAGCTAAGGCATATCTCCATACACACTCTTTATATCCTTGCAACCTATAGAAGAAATCCATAGGAGTGTTGAGAATAGTTTTTTTAAATCTTTTCAAAAAAGTTCGATTTTGGCACGGTTCGAAGAGTATTTTTTTATGCAAAAATAAGAATCGGCTTACTGCCGATTTTATTTTTGGTTTAATATTACTTTTGGTTGAGAGGATAACCAACTGTAAAAGCTTTTATTTCAAACTTTCTCTATACAGTTGATAATTATGCAAATCTCTAAAATTCCAATTTACATCTCTTTTAACGATTTTTGCAGGATTACCTGCCAATACAACATTTGACTCATCAAATTTTTTAGTCACAACACTTGCCCAACCAATGATGCTATCATTAGAAATTTTTGTATTTTTACCAATTTTTACATCTTTTCCTATCCAAACATGGTTTCCAATTTCAATTTTGTCACTAAAGTTTTTAGGGTTACCATCTAGATCTGTAACAGTATGAACATCTGTACACCAAATATCTATACCCCAAGAAATCATACAGTCATCGCCTATAGAAATTGAGGTTTCGCTATCTTGTAGAAATAATCTTGCCCCACAAATTATTATATTGTCACCAATATTTACTTTACAGTTATTAGCTTCTCTTTTAACCCCTGGAGTTAGCGTGTCTTCTGGCGGATTACCGATATTTATTGTTAAACCTGTTAAACCTATTGTGTCATTTACTGGATAGAAAATTTTACCTAAATTTATATCATTATTATTTCCAAATACAGCAATCAATAAGCCTTTTAAATTATCAAAAATTTCTTCCGTATCAACTTTTAATTTTACAATATTATTATCACCAACTAGCGAGATGAAAGGACAACTTTCTTTTTCAATTTCTGAACCGTCTTTAAGTTTTAAAATAATTTTATTTGCCATGATTATCTCCTTTTTTAATTATTTTAATTATAAAACTTGAGAGCAACTCTCAGTCAAGCATAAAAATTTTAGGCTTTTTGTAGTAGGACAAGATTCAAAAAATCTTATAGAATATAACTATGATTTGTCGACGTGCTATAAACAAAAAAGAGTATATCCATATAATCATGGTTGCTTACAATCGTGAACCAATTTTTGTTGAAAACATTGGCTTACTTAAAGAGGCTTTTAAAAACACGTCTGAACATTATGAGTTTGAAATCGTAGCACTTTGCGTTTTACCAAATCATATTCACTTAATTATAAGTCCAAATGATAACAAGGATTGTCCAAAGATTATAAAGGCAATACAGTATTATTTCACAAAAGAATATGACGATGGAGAACAGGAAGTTCAAGCTTACGGTTATCCGCATAAGAAAGAAAAATTAGTTTTCCAAAAACGACATTATGAGCATACGCTTGTAGGGGAAGACGAATTGAATAGACACTTAGATTATGTCCACTACAACCCCGTAAAACATGAACTCGTAAAAAATGTTAAAGACTGGGAATATTCATCTTTCAACAAGTTTGTAAAAAAAGGTCTTTATCCAGAGGATTGGGGAACAGAAGAAGATATTGAAAGCATTTCAGATTTAAATTTTGAATAATTTTTTTACTGAAATTTTAGATTATTATGATAGATTTTCAAGAATTAAAAAATAAGGGTTTCAAGTTTCATCAAGAAAACAATTTTGATGAGGCTGAAAAATGCTATTTGCAAGCATTAGAAATTAACCCAAATAACGCTGAAACACATAATTTAATTGGGCTTTTAAAGCTACAACAAAATAAAATCGAAGATGCCATTAATTGGATAAAAAAAGCTATTTTGATAGAAGAAAACGCATATTTTTATGAAACACTTTTTCAAGCTTTAACTTTTCAGGAAAAGTTTTCTGAAATTATTAAATATGAAAACGATGTGGCAGAATTTTTGGATAGAGAATTTTCTCTAAATTTTTATCTTGCACTTGCATATAAAAATTTAAATAAAATTGAAAAAGCCATATATTATTATAAAAAGGCAACAGAATTAAATCCAAATTCTTATGATTGCTGGTTTAATCTATCTCACCTTTATAGCATTAAGGGTGAAACTTTTAAGGCATTAGACACTCTAAAAATTTGTCAAAAATTAAATCCAACAGATAGCGAAACAGAATATTTTCTATCACTAGCTTATATGCGAGTTAAAGATTATGATAACGGATTAAAATGTTTTGAGAAAAGATTTTGCAAGGAAGTTGCATTTTTGACTCAAAACAAAACTTTTCCAAATAAAGCAACACGAGAAAATCTTTGGAAAGGCGAAGATATAAAAGACAAAAGTATTTTAGTATATTATGAAGCTGGTTTTGGCGATGTGATAATGTTTGCAAGATATTTGCCACTTTTAAAAGAGCGTTGCAAAAAAATAATTTTACATATTCAAAAACCTCTGAAAGCCTTGTTTGAAGAAAACCCTCAACTTGGCGTGGATGAAATAATTGATGGCTTTGTACCAGAAAACGAAATAGAATTTGACGTACATGTGCCAATGTTGAGCTTACCATATTTACTGGGTTTAAAAGGTGCTAATGTTTTCACAGGGCATGAGGGCTATATTAAACCTAATTTAGAAAAAGTTGAAGAATACAAGAAAAAATATTTTGATAATGACAAGGTAAAAATTGGCATAAAATGGCAAGGAAACACGTATTACGATAAGGATAGAGTTATTCCGACAGAAGCCTTTTATCCTTTGATAGAAGTTCCAAATACGCAGTTTTACTCATTCCAAACAGAAGAAGGCTCAGAAGAGGTTAAAAAATTAACTGATAGATACGAGGTTGTTGATATTGGAAAAGATTTAAAAGATTTTGCAATGACTTCAGCAACTTTATCAAATCTTGATTTGGTAATCTGTAACGACACCTCTTTGGTACATCTTGCTGGAGCTTTGAATATTCCGTGCTATATACTTTTACCTTATGAGGTAAATTGGCGTTGGCATACTGATTTGAGTGTGTGTGACTGGTACGATAGCGTAAAACTTTTCCGCCAAAAAGAAATCGGCAACTGGAACGGAGTTTTTGAAGAAGTTTTAGAAGAATTAAAATAGTAAATCCTCACACGAGCAGAGGTTTTCTCCTCGCCACATTTTTGCTTGCAAAAATAGGGGAATGTAGGTTGGGGTTTCTACCCCAACAAATCAGAGTGAACTTATTCATTCTCACAAATCTTGCCATACCTTTCATGTCACCCTGAATTTAGTTCAGGGTCTTACCAACGTGGAATTTCTACATTCACCATGGGTAAGATTCTGAAACAAGTTCAGAATGACAGTAATTTTACTTATTCCCTCGCCCGTTTACGGGAGAGCGGATTGTTGCCAGAGAGCGAAGTGCTTTTGCGAAGCAAAACACGTAGACTCGTTTAACGGCAACAACCAAGCAGGGTTAGGGTGAGGGATTTGTAAAATCCGTCGAGGTCCTGAAATAAATTCAGGACGACATGCACTCATACGTCATTCCGAACTCGTTTCGGAATCTTGACGGTTCGAACCTATATCAACTGCAACGCTATACTTGGGTTTTGGTTTGCAGTTGACAAGAATGCAGAAGTTGTTTGTTGTAGGATTTGGTTTTTAATAAAATCAGAAGCTTCTTTTGCAATGTCGGCATCCTTAATATGAGAATTAGCAGAAGCAAGAGAAATACGTTGTACTTCTTGATATTCCATAATATTTTCTAATCTGCTTTGTGTAGCACCGATTTCTGTCATTTTTGCCATAACTTTGTTCATCATAGCGTCGATTTTATCTATTGAATTACGAGCAGAAAATTCATCCAAAACAGAAATATTAAAATCACCTAATTCAAATCCTGTATCTATCTCAATAACAGAATTTTTGGTACTATCGATACCAATTTGGATATTAAATCTGCAATAATCTGTTGTACTCTTGCTACCTGGTGTTGGTGTTGGTGTTGGTGTTGGTGTTGGTGTTGGTGTTGGTGTTGGAGTAGGGGTTGGTGTTGGTGTTGGCTTAGGTTTAAGTGATGGATCATATTTTATTTGAGTATCGTTTACCTCGCTATTGCCTACGGCTGGAAGTTCAGCTCCCCCAACAGTTTTATTATTTTTATATTCATTGTTTTCAAGTTTAGCATCTGTGCCAATTGCACCTGCAAAACCTGCAAATCCACCAATATAATTGTATGAAGATGATTCTATATTTCCAGTAGTCTGACAAAAGATTACCGAACCAAGTTTTATTTCACCAGCAAAACCGCCAATTCTACTACCAGCAGAGACAACTGTTACATTTGAAGAACAATTTTTTATTACTGCTCCTGAGGCTTCCATGCTACCAATAAAACCACCGCAACCAGCATCGGCTACAACTTTTCCATCAGATGAACTATCTGATATTTCAATAGCTCCAGTACCATAAACAATGCCAATTAGCCCTCCTACACTACCAGTACCGTTAATATTTACGATTGCATTAGAATTTTGTATAACACTTTTTTTATTTTCACTTGAATCAATCTGTCCGACTAAGCCTCCAGCATTGTAACTAGTTCCAGATACTTTACCATTAATAAAACAGTTTTTAATATTTGAGTTAGTTGCGTGTCCAACCAAACCCCCTACATATTTATTTCCTTTTATATTAGCGTTATCAAGTTTAAGGTTACTTATTGTTGCTCCATCAATATAGCCAAAAAGACCACTATAATCTTTATTGCTATCAACTATTAAATTTGAAATAGTATAACCTTGACCGTCAAAAATGCCATTAAAACCAGTAAAATAATCTCTACTTCCGATTGGCGTAAAGTTTGTAACTCCTTCATTTGCCATGTCTATATTTTTTGTTAATACAAAAGTTCTATTGGATGTATCTTTACCCGTATTAGCTAATAACGCTAAGTTTTCCAAATCCTTAGCTGAATTTATGGTAATTGTTAGCCCATTAGTATCATCCCAATCAATCGCTCCAGTACTAATATCAGCCATACTTATTTTGTTAGAGTAAGTAGCAATACCATTATTTGATGTATCAAATAACATTACTGGTTGATTAGCGGTTTTGTTTATTTGGGTTGTGGTTTCTGTTTCTTGTTCTGTTTGAAATAAATTTTTACCATTAAATTCTGTTGTGTTTTTAATACGGTAAATTTCTTCTGTTAGTCCGTCGATTTCGGCTTGCATAGCTTTTCTTTCGTCTTCGCCGTAAGTTCCATTACTTGCTTGTTCAGAAAGGTCACGCATACGTTGTAGCATTGAATTTATGTTTGATAGAGTTCCGTTTGCAGTATCCAACATACTTTGACCCATTTGAGCATTATCTTTTGCAACGTCATAAGAACTCATTTTGTATTCTAGTTTTGTAGAAATAGCACTACCTGCAGCGTCGTCCTTTGCTGAATTAATGCGTAAACCTGTTGATAATCTTTCTAACGCAGTATTCATTTTGTTTGTAGATTTATACAAACTGCGTTGAGCGATTATTGATGACATGTTAGTGTTGACTGTTATTGACATTCAACACCTACTTTCTCTTTGTCATTGCGAACGAATGTGAAGCAATCCAAGAAAAATTTATTTTGGTTTGCTTCGTCACGATGTTCCTCGCAAAGACGTGAAACGCTGAATTTATCCATTCGGCGTTGGTAAGACCCTGAAATAAATTCAGGGTGACATTTATTAATAATTTCTTCCCCAATTACACCTACACACGCAAGAATACAACCTAATTCTCGTTTTAGGTTGCAAAAATATACAGATTGCATTGTGTAGTTGTTTAGAAATTCCATTTCTATTCTTTTTCTCTCGAGATTGATTTGTGCTAGCTTGGGTAAAAATAAAATACAAATACGTATCTGTTGTGATTTGCGAAATCCGTCGAGATGCTGAGTCAAGCTCAGCATAACATGCGTGCATACTTCATTCCGAACTTGGTTCGGAATCTTGATGGTTCAAGCAGTTACAGTATGCCCAACCTACTATTGTGCCATATTGTCAAATTACATGTCACCCTGAAGCGTGATTTCTGAATATACAAATAAATCTAGTATATTCAGGGTCTTACCAACGTGGAATTTCTACATTCACCATGGGTAAGATTCTGAAACAAGTTCAGAATGACATGGGAGAGTATAGCCCTGCCACATTTGTTGACACTAGGGGTATGACATATTGCTATGACAATACTAACGCATTTCTATTTACCGTTAATGTTTAACGGTACTCCAAAACATATTATTTTGCTATTTATCGGCATATATTTTGGGATATGTATTTGTAGTATTTATTTCTACATCCAAAAAGATACTACATTTTTCCCATGTTCACCTCATCTAAATAGATGAGAAATTTTAAAAGTTTATTGTATAATTAATTTATCATTTAATTTTTAGGAGAAATATGGAAAAGATTCAAAGCAAAAAAGATTTTATCATTAGATTAGTAGTATTTATTTTAGGTATGTTTGTAAGCTGTTACGGTATTGCAATTACCACAAGAAGTATGCTTGGTACAACACCAATCGCATCACCATATTACGCTATTTCGTTATTCAATATTAAATACTTTGATTTCGGAATGTGTGCATTCATATTTAATGCTCTATTCTTCTTAGGTCAAGTATTAATCTTACGCAAAAAATTTCCACCTGTTCAAATCGTTCAATTACCAATCGCTCTTGCAACAGGTTTATTCATATCATTAAGCATGTATTTAACTCAATTTATCCACGCAGGTGCTTACTGGTGGAACATTTTACTTATTATAATTGGTTCAGCAATTATCGGTCTTGGTATTGCGATGGAAGTATGGGCAGATTTAACTTATATGCCTGGTGATGGACTTGTTAAAGTAATTTACGAGGTTTCAAAACTTAACTTTGGGGTTGTTAAAGTTACTTTTGACGTAACTCTTGTAGTTATGGCAATGTTAATAACATACTTTGGTTTAGGCGAAATCTTTGGTCAATGCGTTCGTGAGGGTACTTTGATTTCTGCTTTAACAGTTGGTATTTTTGCCGATATGTTTTTAAAACTTATGAAATACAAAAAACAATAAAATGATTTCTAATAACATAGATAAATACATTGAAAACTCAAAGGTAAACGGCATTTTGATAAAATGGGACAAAAATGTTTTAAATATTTTTGTCGCAGATATTGTTGGAAATATTCCAAACAAAGAGTTTTACAAATCAGAAGTTCAAAGAGCTATTCAAAATTGGAATAGTATTCTAAAAAATTGCAATATCAATATAATATTTAATCAAATTTACACCCCTTCTGGAGCTGATATTGTCATTAAATGGACAAAAGTAGGAAGAGTTTTTGAGGGAATGTGCAAATATCCAAGCGTAATAAAAGGAATTATCAAAAAAATTTCTATAGATATTGGATTACCAAACGAGTATTCGCCCAAAAACACGACAAATGAAAGTATTTTTGCAACAATGATGCACGAACTAGGACACGCATTAGGACTTGGGCATGGGATTGAAATAGATGATATAATGTTTGTTCCTCATCAAAAAAATATCACTACTCCTAGCGAAAATGATTTGTACGTATTAAAAAAAATTTATTCCTTATAAGACAATTTTATATTAAGAGATGTAATGTTTTTCTATGCATCAACATTTGTTCTAAAAGTCAATTAAATTGTCAAAATTGTATTTAAAAATTTTTAATTTTAGACAAATCCTTTTAAAATTTTAGTTTTTTGAACAGTTTTTATTGCATTTGTGTTTTTTTCTATGCTATGATTTTCTAGTCTATGGTTTTAGTGTGTGGATTTATTTTGCATCTTAAACTGTAGACTAAAAATGTATATCACAAAATTTACAAGGAGGCTTTATGAAATGATAGATTTACCAGTAAAACACAAACTTTCAAGCAAAGTAATTGCTTACATTTCAATTTCAATTGCCGTAATACTTTACGGAACATCACTAACAGCAACAAAAATATGTCTTAATGAATATTCGACACTATCGCTTATGGCTCTAAGAATGTGTCTTTCAACAATTTTATTCATTCCATTTTTCTTAACGATTTACAGAAACGTTAAAGTGGATAAAAGTGACATAAAATATATACTTTTAATGGTTTTATGTGAACCCTGTTTGTATTTTATTTTTGAAACAAACGCACTAAAATTCACGTCTTCAGGTCAAGCTGGAGTATTAAGTTCTCTAGAACCAGTTTTAATTATATTTTTTGCGAGAATGATTTTAAAAGAAAAATTCCCAAGATTAGCGTACATCGGTTTAGGTATAGCCATATTTGGTTCAATATTATTAAGCCTTGCATCTGATGTTACAGAACTTGCTCCAAGACCAGTTCTTGGAAACGCATTACAACTTGGTGCAGAAATTTTGACATGCGTTAGTATTGTTACAACAAAGTATTTGATGGATAAATATCCGCCATTCTATCTTGCAGGAATTGCAGTTTTTGGTGGAGCAATATTCTTTACAGGTATGTGTTTTATTGCTGGAGAACCTATTCATCTTATAACTTCATCTTCAAGCGTTTACCTTGTTGGATACCTTGGTATTTTAACAGTTGTAGCTTATGCGTTGTATAATTCATCAATGAATATACTTTCTGCAAGCAAAGTTTCACCTTTCTTATTTTTACTACCAATTTCAGCATTATTTTTCGGCTGGTTCTTCCTAGGTGAAACATCAAACATATTACAAATGATTTCTTGTTTTGTAATATTCTTTGGCATTTATCTTAGCCAAACTTTCAGCAAATACGTTGAAAGAAAGGAAAGAGATAAAAATGCTCTTAATAATCTTGAATTTGCAGAAATTACAGCAACAGTTACAGACGAAGAAGAAATCTTATAATTTAATATATTGGAATGGGAACTAAAAATTTGTAGAAATCATATTCATCAAACTTTTTAGGTATTCCATTCCAATATCTAAAAATCATTAGCCCTTGATTTTCTAAATCATAACCTATTTTTTCATCCGTAGTTAATAATGGATATACAAAAGGTATTTCACCTTTTTCAAGATTTATATCTAGTTGATTAATTGATTTATATTTTTTATGAAATTTTTCAAAATTTTCTAATCTTTTTATTTTTTCTTTTTCAAAATCTATAGAAGAAATAAGATTTTCTGTAGTTTTTGACATTAATAAAATATCTTCTTCATCAAGTATATTTTCATTTTTAACTAAATTTTCAAAATTATAATCCTCAATTTCATATTCTTTTGAGTTAGAAAAATTTTCCTCTAAAACTTTATCTATATAAAGATAAGCACCATTTTTTATACCACAATTTGGCTGAAAGAATTTGCGTAAAGAATTAAAAGAAGCCAAACCTAAAGGCTCTGAATAAAAAGAATGAGCATTATCTACAATTAAGTTTTTGTATTTTTCAGATAAAACTTTTACATTTTTAGAACAAATCCCAAAGTAATTTGGATACAAAACAAAATCATTTTCTTTAAATTCTTGAATAGGCATAAAATTTTTATCAATATGATAAAAATTAATTTTCACATTTTCTTTTCTTATAGCTGATTTTATTGTTGGACAGATATAATAAGGAACATTAATTTCTTTAATCCCATACACTTTTAGAATATATCTCAAACAGTTCCTTGCAGTATTTAATTTAACAAGATTTTTAGCCATAAAATCATTATAACGCAATAAAATTTTTACTCTGTTAAAAATATTTATAATATCTTGAAAACTCTGATAAAGTCTTTTAAAATAAATTCAATAGGATTTTATTGTTTAACAACAAGAAAAAGGTATGACTATGAATCAAGCACAAAAAAAGATATTAATAGTTGATGATGACGATGAAATCAGAGAATTATTAGAATTTGACGTTGCTCAAAGTGGATACTTTGTAGACACAGCAAAAGACGGTCTTGAGGGTTTAAACAAGGCTCTTAATAATTCTTACGACCTTATTCTTTTAGACGTTATGATGCCTAAAATGAACGGCTTTGACGTTTGCAAAAATATTAGAAATGCAAAAATTAATATTCCAATTCTTTTATTAACGGCAAAAGGAACAATTGAAGATAAAACTGAAGGTTTTGATTGCGGAGCAGATGATTATCTTGTAAAACCTTTTGATATTCAAGAAGTTTTATTGAGAATTAGAGTTCTTTTACGCAGAAATCAAGCAGTAGAAGATACAAATTCTCTTTCAAATGAAATTCTTCAAGCTGGTGATATTACAATTATGCCTGAAAGCTTGGAAGTTATTATTGTAAACAAAAAAGTTAAACTAACACCAACAGAATTTGAAATTTTATACTGTCTAATGCAACATTTCAATAATCCTGTGACTTTAGCAGTTTTACTTGATGAAGTTTGGGGATATGATTCTGATGAAGACGTTAGAATGCTAAGAGTTCACGTGGGTGGGCTTAGAAATAAAATCGAGCCTAACGTAAAATCACCACAATATTTGCACACAGTTACAAATGTTGGGTATAAATTAACTCCATTTAAAGAAGATTAGTTATGAAAAAATATTTTAAATTAAAAAGATTAAAAATTGCTGAACAAATACTTATCGTATTATTTTGTGCAGTAATGGTTCCAATGATTGTTAGTGGTTTAATCATCAACAACATCAACCAACACGCTATCCGTGCACAATTAAGAGATTCAGCAGAACTTGTATCAAGTATGGTTAGTGAAGAAATTGATATGTTCATCGCAACAACCTACAATGAACTACAACAAGTTGATGCCGTACTTAAAACTATTCCTGCAAACTCTAGACAAGCATATTTAGCAGATTTAAAACACAATTTTACACAATATGAGGATTTGAGATTAGTCAACAATTTGAAAGGGTTTGACGAATTATACGATAAGAATTTAGAAAAAGGCTTAATCACAATAAACGTTAAAACTTATGACGGCAAATACTTGATAGCAACATACAATTTAGAATTATTCAAAAAATTCTTATTCCGTTCGCTAAAAGATGATATACGTCAAATTTACGTTATTTCAAGTAAGCACGAGGTTGTTGCAGCACACAACTTTACAACTGAATTGTACGTAGAATCAACTGGGCTGTTACCAAAACATTTAGTAAAAGATAAACCCGTTATTTTTGGTAACGTAAAAAACCAACCACTTTGTTATTTTAAAAAATCAAATCCTGATTTAATGATTATCGTAAACACAACAGAAAAGGTCACAAACGACACAATTAATGATAACCGAGCAAAACTTTTACTTGCCGTATTTATTTCATCATTATCAGTATTCTTTGTAGTTGCCTTATATATTTATTACATGTACATCAATATTAGACAATTATTTAAAGGTATTATCGCCGTATCACAAGGTAATTATCAAAGACAAATTCGTCTATTAAAAAATATCTTTACACCTTATGAAATCGTTTTCTTAGCCTTTGAGTTTAACAAAATGGCAAATGAAATTCATAAATCATATAAAGAACTAGAAAAGAAAAATGCAGAACTTGTTGAGCTTAATGAATTTCGTTCAAACTTAATCGATACAGTAAGTCACGAGCTTAGAACACCGTTGACAAGTATTCAAGGCTATACTTCAAGACTTTTAAGACAAGATATTCAAATTGATGAAGAAACAAAACAAAAATCTCTTAAAATTATCAAACGTCAGTCAGAAAGACTTAAACGTATGATTGAAGATTTGCTTGTAATTCCTGATATTGAACGTGAACGTATCAAAATGAATATTGAACCTGTTTGGATTATTGAAACTATAGAAAATTCAAAAGTACTTATCAAGGATAAAAACAAAAAAGAAATAGAAAGCTCTATAACAGAAGATTTTCCACTTGTATTAGCAGATAAAGATAGATTAGAACAAGTTATCCTGAACTTGCTTGATAATGCTGCAAAATACGCTTACGAGGATACACCAATAAAAATTGAGGGTGAAACAACAGAAGACAAAGCTATCATCAAAATTTCTAATCAAGCAGATTATATTCCAGAAGAAAAATTATCAAAACTTTTTGAAAAATTTATCAGAATGGACGATTCAACAACAAGAACTTCTCGTGGCACAGGACTTGGCTTATTCATTGTAAAAGGACTTGTTGACTGTATGAATGGAGAAATTTCACTTTCTAGCACAAAGGACAATATCTTTACTGTAACCTTGTCTTTGCCTTTGTTTAAAGAGGTTTAGATTTATGTTTATGAAAAGAGCAATAGAACTTGCAAAACAAGTTGAAAAAGATGTTCCAGTATCGGCTATCATTGTCAAAAATGGAGAAATTATAGCCTCTGCACAAAATGAACGTGAACTTGATAATGATGTAACTTCTCATGCGGAAATTCTTGCAATACGAAAAGCAGAGCATATTTTAAATAATTGGCGACTTGAAGATTGCGAAATGTATGTGACACTAGAGCCTTGTCCAATGTGTGCTTGGGCAATACTTCAATCAAGAATTAAGACGCTTTATTTTGGCTCTTTTGACAAAAACTATGGTGCTTTTGGTTCAGCCATGGATTTGAGAGAAAATACTAATACAAAACTAAAAGTCTTTGGTGGAATAATGGAAGAAGAATGTGATAAAATTTTAGAGGAGTTTTTCAAAAAGATACGATGAATTTAAAACAACAACTTGATGAACTTGTTCTAAAATACGAAACAAAAGATTTTATAAAAAACGACCCTATTCAATTTCCGCATAGATTTAAAAACCCTAAGGACATTGAGTTAACTGGATTTATTGCCTCAATGTTTGCCTTTGGAAACAGAAAAGTTTTTATAAAAAAATTAGAGGAACTTTTTAATCTTTTTCAAAATGAACCAGTTAATTTTATAGAAAATTTTGAAAGAAAATCTCTAAAAGGTTTTAATTATAGATTTGCAAAAGAATCTGATGTAGAAGAAATATTTTTAGTTTTAAAAAAACTCTATTTTTCAAATAGTACACTAGAAGACCTTTTTAAATATGGATATAAAACTAAAGATTTTCATCAAATGCTAAAAGTCATTACTGATTATTTTTATGCCAATATGGAAAACTCTTTTGGTGCAAAATATTTAATTCCTAATGCAAATAAAAATGGTGCTATGAAACGTGTAAATATGTTTTTGCGTTGGATGGTACGTGATGGCGAAGTTGATTTAGGTATTTGGAAATTCCTTGATAAATCAGAACTTTTAATCCCTCTTGATACACACGTTGCAAGAATTTCTCGTGAAATAAATTTACTTAAAAGAAATTCTAACGATTTTAAAGCAGTTAAAGAATTAACGAATGAATTAAAAAACTTTGACAAAAATGACCCTGTAAAATATGATTTTGCCATGTTTGGATATGGAATTGATAATCCTAAAACCAAAGTAACAAATATTAATAAAAAAGTCTAAAACATGCAATTATTTTGAATTCCAAACCTTTAATATACTATAAGTAGTTTGTAGGTAGTTTAATGAATATTCAAAATATTTTTAATATAAATTTTGCAGGTAAAGTTGAAAATAAAAAGGCTTTAAATACAAGACCATATCTTGCTCCTCAAAAGCCAGATACATTTGAACGTACAACAGCACCTAAAACGGAAGCTAAAAAAGGCAATGTTTTAGGCAAAATTGCTAACATGTATAATAAAATGGTTCCATTAAAGCTTGACCCTGAAAGCACAGAAATCATGAAAGAAGATAAACTTGATACAGGCAAAGTTTTATCTTTAGTTAAAGACATGACTACAAGCAAGACTGATAAAGTTACTCTTGAAAGAGCTGAATATGACGGTAAAAATAATTACCTTTTAAGAGCAAAAAATAATGATGATAGTGAAAATATCAAACTTTTAGACAAAAACTTAAATATTTTAGAACAAGAAAACGTTAAGTATGAATATGATAAAAAAGGTTATCCTGTTTCTAAAACAGTTATGACAAACGATTTTAGAACAAATACTTTCTGTGAATCAAAATTCAAATTTGATAAAGAATACTACCAACCAATAATGACTGAGGCTACTAAAATTAGACGTGATAGCCAAAATAGATTAATCAGAAAAGAAACTTACGAAATGTCTGACATTGAAGGTATGTACAATGTTAAATACGAATTTCCAAACGGTAAAGTAAGACAAATTTCAAAAGCAACAAAAGATAAAAATACAGGTCATGTTTTAGTTGAAAAAGATATGCGTTCAACTGATATGACTAGAACTCAATATAGATATGAAGACGACCCAAATGGTAATAGAATTGTTGATTACAAAATTACTTCACCTGATGGCAAGGTTTTGATGAACCAATCACAAACTTTTGAAGTTTTAGGCAAAAATAAATTCCGTTCTTCAAGAAATGATAAATCATATTTAATGGAATTGGATAACAAAACGAAAGTTTTAACAGTTACTGACGAAACAAAAGATGAACGTCATGAAATTAAATTAAAAGAAATGATTTCAGGTAGAAGAACTCCTCTTATTAAAATGTTGAAAACAATTCCAGGGGATGAACTTATCAACCTAAATAATAACGTTCTAGGAATGACAGAGGCTAGAAATAAATTAGAATCTTATTGTGAAAATATCGAACTTGATGAGTCTGATTATTATACAGATGAAGATCAATCATATATGTTTAACAACTTAAATGTTGGTGCTGACCCATTTGTATTCTTACACGAATTAGGTCACGCAACTGACATCGGTGGAAAACTTGTAACTGAAAAATTAAACAAAAAAACTAATAAATATGAAATATACGTAGCAGATGCTTTCAGAAACGATAAAAAATTCCAAAAAGTTTACGCTGAAGAAAGACAAAACTTCTTAAAAGAATTTCCAACAAACGAAAGAGACCATATCAACTACTTTATCGCTGATGAAGCTATTAAGGGTAGACCAGACCAAGGCAAAAAAGAAACTATTGCAGAAACAAATGCTATCTTAAATACATACCAAAGTACAGATTTGTTAGGTTCTAGAACTCAATATTTGCAACAACACTTCCCTAGAACTATTGCATACTTGAGCGAAAAATTAGTTCCAACAAAATAAATAATATACATAAAAGAGGAATTTAAAATGTAGGTTGGGGTTTCTACCCCAACACAAAATAAACAAACGAGATGGCAAAACCTAAAGGCTTCGCCATCTCATTATATGTACTCATAAAATAAATTAACTATTTAATATTTGGTCTTCTTGTTGGTTTTTTGTGACCGTGAGGTTTTTTACTTCCGTTTGGTTTTTTAGAACCAGAAACTTTTGTTTCATCTTTTTTAGTTTCAGATTTTTCTGGTTTTGGTTTTACTGGAAGTGGTTTTGGGTCAGGTAAACCACGTTCTTTTCTTGCTTTATCAATTTCTTCAGGATTTAAAACTTTTAAATCGATAGCATCTTTAGATTCTGATTCAACAGCTTTTTCCAAATCTACCATATAATCATCATATCTTGTACCCATTTTACCTGTGATGATTTGTTCTGAAATGTAATCAGCATATTTTTGAGTAGCTGATGGCATATTTGGATATGTTGATTGCCAATATTGGTTTAAGTTTTCACTACCTCTGTTGTTGTTACATTCAGCACATTCGCCCATGTAGTTTTCAGTATTGTTTGGGCCACCTTTAGATTTTGGGTGAATATGTTCAGTTGTCATAACTGCTGTTGCAATTAATCTTCTTGCAATACCAACTGAATCTGATGCTTGAACTTTTTGTACAACTTTAGCAATACCTTTTTCGTCTAATGGTAACTCGATAGCTTCAGTTAAGATTTTTTGAGATTTTTCTTGATCATCTTCTGTTAATTTTTTAACGTTAGCTAAGAATGTTCCTCTACCAAAACCGTTTCTAACATTCTTTTCGATTAATGATTTTTGGCTTTGAACAAATTTTGAAACTTTATTTTTTTCGCCATATAATTCTTGAGCTTTTTTATCAACGTTATTTAAAACGATTAAGTTTTCTCTATTGAAAAGTTTTTTTGAATCCATATCTTTATCAGCTAATTCTGACAATTTTTTGTTTGGATATTTAGTAGCTCTTTCCATAAGTTCACGAGCTACAGGTCTTTCGTTACGTCTAATTTTGTGTAAGTTTTCTGCAAAAACATTTGCTAATTCTTCACCTGTTGCTTTTGATGCTTTTGCAACGAATTCATTTTGTTCTTTTGAATTCATCATTTCAGCACCACAGCAAGCACATGGAACGTTATCTATTTGTTTAACAACAAATTCACCTGTTGAACAAGGATAACCCTTGAATGATGGTACGTTTTGCATACCAAAGAAATAATTCATGATAGCTTTTGAGCCATCATTTGTTTGTTGTTTTGGAAATCTGTTTTCGATTGGATTTGTGACTTGTGGATTTTTTTCAACAGCTTTTTTTTGAACACTAAATGTTGCAGGAGCTGCCATTGTGATAGCATTAATCTTCATTTACCTACTCTACCCTTCTTGTAAATATCTTCGTATAAATTGCAGAAATTGTTTTGTGGACATATATTCTGTGGATACATATATAATGACTCTAAAACATATTTTTTGCTATAAAAATTTAATAAATCTTTACAATTTATTTACAAATTCATATAAATAGATGAGTTGAGATTAGTCAACTCATCTATCTTCAAATTATAATTTTATTTTTAATCTACGCTACTTTCTTTTTAGGCTCTGCTTTTGCAGGTCTTGGTGTTGGAAGAGGAATTTCCTCATGAGGTTTCTTTCTTTGTTCTCTTCTTGCCTTTTCAACATTTTCTTGTGTTGGTTGAGGAAGAGGTTCTAAACCTTTTTCTGCTCTTTTCTTATTGATTTCTTCAGGATTTAGAACTTTTAATGTAATTGCACCCTTTGTTTCTGATTCAACAGCAACTTTTAAATCTTTTGGATAATCTACAAAATGAGGACCAATTTCACCTGATACAACTTTTTCTGTTACATCATCACAGAACTGTTGTACGTTGTATGGCATTGATGGGTATCTACTCATCCAATAGCTATTCAAATCATAATTTTGTCTGTTTTCATTACATTCATTACATTCACTCATGTAGTTTTCTGTATTGTTCGGACCACCTAAAGATTTTGGGTGAATATGTTCTGCTGTTTTTACAGCATTACAATATAATGTTCTAATAAATTTTCTTGGTTGATAAATTTTCTTAGTCATTTTTTGGAAATAATCATCTTCAAATGGCATATCAATTGCGACATTTAAGACTTTTCCTTTTGCCTTATCATCACCCATTTCAGTAGTCAAATCATCCATTTTTGCAACGAAATCAGCTCTGTTAAATTTTGGATTATTTTCTTCACCTGTTATAAGTGGTTTTTGCGATTTAACGAATTTTGAAATTTTATTATCTTCGCCATAAAGTTCTTTTGCTTTTGCATCAACATCATCAAGAACGGCTAGTTGACCATTTTTCAAAATACCTTCTGGATCTTTAGCCATTTCTGCACATAATTCAAAAGTTGTTTTTTCTGGATATTTTGTACCTAAATCTTTCATCCCTCTAATAATTGTTTTTTCAACTGGACGATAAATATCCATTGTATCATCAATGAAGTTGTTTCTTTCTTCACCTCTAATTTGAGTTAGCTTTTGTGCAAACTTATCAACATTTTCATTACCGGCAAGCATCTTCTTACCGCAACATGCACATGGAACCATTGCCATATTATGGTTAAATTCTCCAGTATCGCATGGGAAACCCTTAAATGCTACATGTTGAGTACCGATAAAATAATTCTTTAGTGCTGTTGCACCTTTTTCGTTTACGATTTCCTTATTGTCTGAAATAGGCAACTGAGGTTTGTTTTCAGCCTTAGTTTTGGTTTTTGTTTCAAACTTGTCAGCTACGACATTCGCTCTAAGTTCATGAATGTTCAAAATAACACACTTTCTAAAATTACATAGTAAATTGAAATAGTATACCTACACATATATTTAAACTCCATGACAAAAGAAAAATTGCCTTAAATATTAAGAATTATGAACTAGGCAGAAAGTAGCTCTTTATCAGACGAACTTAGGCTTTCCGCCATTTTTAAAGTTGGATAATCATTTATATCTTTTTCTTTGATAAAAGTTTGTGCTTCAAACCTTGCTAATTCAAGAGTTTTAGTATCTTTTATAATATCTGCAATTAAAAACTCAGGAAGTCCGCTTTGTCTTACGCCTAAGAAATCTCCAGGGCCTCTAAGTTCTAAATCTTTTTCAGAAATTACAAAACCATTGTTTGTTTCTTCCATAACATGTAATCTTTCTAAAGTTTCAGGTTGTTTAGAAGAGCTTGATAAAATACAGTATGATTGCAAATCAGAACGACCTACACGACCTCTCAACTGGTGAAGTTGCGACAAGCCAAATCTTTCTGCATTTTCGATAACCATGACTGTTGCATTTTTAACATCAACACCAACTTCTACAACCGTTGTTGAAACCAAAATGTCATATTCTTTATTTTTAAATTTTGCCATGACTTCTTCTTTTTCTTCGTTCTTCAATTTACCGTGAAGAAGTCCAATTTTTAAGTCAGAAAATACTGTTTCTTGAAGTCTTTCTGCCTCTTTTGTTGCAGCCTTTGCACTAAGAGTTTCACTTTCTTCAATCAATGGATAAACAATGTATGCCTGATGACCAGTTTCAACCTCTTTTCTAATAAGTTTATAAATCTCTCGATGATTTGTCATAACAAAAGTTTTAACCGGTTTTCTACCAACAGGCATTTCGTCAATAATAGTCAAATCCAAATCTCCGTGGAGAGTAAATGCTAATGTTCTAGGAATTGGAGTTGCTGTCATGGTAAGCGTTTGAGGAGCAAGAGATTTTTTAGTTAACTTGCTTCTTTGTTTAACTCCAAATCTATGTTGCTCATCAATTACAATAGCACCCAAATTATTAAATTCCACATTGTCTTGAATAAGAGCATGTGTGCCAACTGCAATATCAATTTGACCATTTATCAAATCTTGTTCCATTTGAGTACGCATTTTTTTCTTGCTAGAACCTAAAAATAAACCTATTCTTAAATTCATCGGAGTTAGCCATTCGACTAGGTTGTTATAATGTTGTTTTGCCAAAATCTCAGTAGGAGCCATTATTGCCCCTTGATAACCATTTTCTACTGCAGACAACAAGAATATAGTAGCAACAACTGTTTTACCACTACCAACGTCCCCTTGTAAAAGTCTTTGCATTGGTTCTTCTTTAGTTAAATCATTCAAGATTTCATTTACAGCCTGCTTTTGAGCAGAAGTTAATTCAAAAGGTAAACTTTTAATAAACTTCATTACCAAACCATCATCCTTAATTTGTAATGGAACGGTTGCGAGTTCTTTTTTTACTTGTTCACGATGTTCTAGCATTTTTAACTGAATAATAAACAATTCTTCAAACACAAGCGTAAATCTTGCTCTTTCAAGCATTTCCATACTACTTGGAAAATGTATTTCGCAAATTGCATCCTTTTTACTTAAAAGTTTATGTTTTTGTATCAAATAATCAGGAAGAACTGTTTTAATAGTATCTTTATACATTTCAAGACACGTATGAATAGCCCTTCTCATAGTTTTAATGCTAAAGTTTTCACTCAAGGCATAAATAGGAACAATTCTACCAGCATTCAAGGAAGAATGTTCACCCTCTAACGTTTCTATCAGATTATAAGTTGGCTTATCAATAGTAAGTTTACCGTCATAAGAATTAACTTTAACAACTCCTGAAACCATGATTGCACTATTTTTTGGAAATTGTGATTTAACTCTCTCTAGCAAATATCTTCCGGCTTTTGCCATAAAGAAATTCAAGGTAATAGAACCTGTTTCGTCCTTAATCTGAACCTTGCAAATCCCAAGACCGCTTTTTGAAGTAAAAGCTTGAGTCGAAGTAATATACCCAAAAATCGTAGTCGTCATGCCAACCTTTAGATGAGAAATTTTGTCTATATTTGAGTAATCAATATGCTTTCTCGGAAAGTAGTACATCAAATCATTTGCCGTAAAAATTCCAAGCTTATTTAACTGATAAGCCGTTTTTGGACCAATACCTTTTATATCGCAAACATCAGCAATCGTAGGGTCTTTTGGCAAATCCTCTTGTATTTCTACAACTGGTTTTGGATTTAATTCATCCTTAATCACTCGTGCAAGTCTTTTTATTGCTCTTTTTCTTGCAATTAGAGATTCTGTGGAATAATGGTCAAAATATTCCATCAAAATTTGCCATTTTGGATTTTTGGAATTTTTGTACTCTTCTTTCATTTTTGAATAAATAAACTTGGAAAAAGATTGAGTTCTGCCTTGAATATTGATATAACAATGCTTTACCTCAACCTCTATTGCTTGTTTTATTTGTTCAAATCTATTTTCCATCTATTATTTCTCATTAACAATCGAAGTTACTCTTTTATCATTAAAATATTTTTTTGCAACATTCATAACATCTTGTGCTGTAACAGAATTTATAAGAGTTTTGTATTCATTTATAAATTCAAAACCTCTTGAAGATGCCTCAAAATTAGAAATTGTACCTGCTTTATCAAGATTAGTTTCTAGACCAATGTAGTAATTACCCATCAATTTTTCTTTTGCAGATTTCAATTCTTCTTCTGAAATAGGTTCAGTTTTTAGCTTGTAAACCTCTTCTAATAATCTTTTTTCTGAATATTTTAAAGTTTTAGGATTAGTTCCAATATAAACCATAAACTGACCTTTTAATCTTTGTGGGGCATAGCCAGAACCTATTTGGTATGCCAAGCCCTCTTTGTCCCTAACGTTTCGGAATAATCTTGAACTCATTCCACCGCCAAGAACAGAATCAATAACTTGGAAAGTCGCATACTCTTTCTTATTAGTAACACCCGAAGTTTGCCATCCTGTAAAATACCAAGAGGTTTCCAGTTTATCAATTTTCTTTTCTACTGTTTCTGCCTTTGTAATTGGTTTAATAACATTTGAGTATTTGTTAAAATCAAAAGTAGAACCTTTTTTGCCATTAAAAATATTTGTAAAATGACCTATAAGTTCTTTTTCGTTAACATTACCTGTCACACCAATTACAATATTTTCAGGATAGAAAATTTTGTCATAATATTCTTGAATATCAGAAAGTTTTATTGTAGGAACTGTTTTTTCAAGAATTTTATTCGTGTTTGAATAAGGTGAACCCTTAAAAATCAATGTTTTATAATTTTCTAATGCGACCTTTAAAGGAATATCTCTTGATTTTTTAATATTGTTCAACAAGGATGCCTTATCTTTGTTTAGTTGCTCTTCTTTAAATGTTGCGTTATTAATAACTTCATCAAGAATTTCTAAAGCTTTATTTAATTGTGATTTTGTTGTTAAAACATTTATCACAAAATTATCACCACCAGATTTTGCAACGATATTAATTCCGTTTTCTTCCATTACTTTACTCAATTCTTCAAAAGAATATTTTTTTGTACCCTTTGTCATAAGTTGAGAAGTTAAAAATCCAGTACCAGCGATTTTTTCTAAAAATTCGCCCCCTCTTGCATTTATACTGATAGCAACAATTTCATTCGTATCATTTTGATTAACCAATAATGTTGCCTTGTTTTCTAATATATATTTTTTAATTCCAAAAGCTTCTTTTACAAATTTTGCCTCTGTATTTTTGATAATTTTCATATCCTTAATTTCTTTTTCGTATTTTTTTGGAAGCAAAATTGATGTCGCACTATATTTCAAATACTTATTTGCAACTCTCTTAACGTCTTCTGTTGTAACTTTTTGGATATTATTAACATAATTATTATAATAATCATTTTGACCAGTAACAACAAGCGTATAACCTAATTCTGTCGCAATATCAGTTATTGATTCTCTTGCAAAATATGTGTCTTTTTCAATAACACTTTTTGCAAAGGCTAAATCTTCATCATCAATACCGTATTTTTTTATTTTTTGAACTTCTTTATCAATTTCTTTTCTCAATTTATCAATGTTTTCAGGTTGAAAATTTGCACTAACAATAAACATTCCATCATCCTTGCTAGAAGAATTTCCGCAACTGATAGAATATGCAAGTTGTTTGTTTTCTTTTATATCTTGATAAAATCTTGAACTTCTACCTTGACCTAAAATAACTGCTAAAACATCTAAAGCATACGTGTCTTTATGTTTCATCGGAACTGTATTATATGCAAGCCCTAAATATCCAGTTGAAATATCATCATAATCAATTTTTTCAACATTTTTTGTTAATCGTTTTTCTTGTTTATAATGTTTTTGTTTTGAAACCTTGTTATTACCAGCAAAAGCTTTTTCTACTTTCTTTAAAGCAGTTTCAGGTTCAACATCCCCAACAACAAGCGTTACCATATTTTGAGGACCATAATTTTTTTTATAAAAATCAAATATTTCTTCTCTTGTTATATTTGCGATAACTTCTTTTTTACCAATAACTTCTCTTTTATATGGATGAGTCTTGTAAACAAGAGCCGTAAGATTTTTAGACAATTTATTACGAGGAGAATTCATATCTTTTGAAATTTCTTCGATAACAACTTTTCTCTCTCTTGTTAACTCCTCTTGTGGAATTTGAGGAGTCAAAAGCATATCAGAATGCAAATCTAATGCCATATCAAACTTGTTTGACGGAATAGTAATATAATAGTGTGTAAAATCCTTACTTGTAGCAGCATTAGTTTCACCACCTTGAGATTCAACTAATCTATCAAACTCTCCTACTGGATATTTGCTTGAACCTTTAAAAAACAAATGTTCCAAAAAATGTGCAACACCATTGTTTTTATCAGTTTCGTCAATAGAACCTGTTTTTATCCAAGTATCAATAGTGACAATAGGATTGCTCTTAACTTGTTGAATAACAACTGTTTGTCCACTCTTTAGTTTATAAATTTTTGCCTCATCAGCAAATGCCATTAATGGCATAAAAAATAACACACAAAATATAAGTAATTTTTTCATAATAACCCTCAAAATCTGATACGTAGATTATAACATATTTAGTAGAAAATAAAAAATCGGTTAAGTAGTGATATTTAAACAACAAAAGAGCGAAGCCCGAAAGCTTCGCCTCTGTTAAAAATAAATTTTAATTAAAAACTAATTTACTGGAATATCAATATCATTAGTTAAAACAACTGTTAAAATATCGCCTTGGTTAAAAGTTACGTCTGTACCTTTTTTGAACAAATCAGCGATTGTTTCAAAAATAATATAACCAGTACTACCAACAAAACCACCAATAGCACAAACTGGAACAGTAACAACTTTAACGATACCATGAACATCAGCATCTGCAGCAAAATTGACAGAATTTACTGTAATATCTTTAGTTGTGTCCCAATCATTTTGCATGGCCTCACCATAGTTTAATGTATCATAAAGACCGCCGTCAAAAGTTGTTTTCATAGTTGCGTAAACAGACATATCTAAAGGCATTTGGCGACCTTTTGATGTTACAACATGGTCAAAATCTAAGTATAAAACAGCACCTTTTGAAAGCCTTTTTGCTGGTTTGATGTTAGAAATTGTACCTCTAATTAAAGAACCTGCTGGTAAAACAACACTTGTATTAGTTTTTTCATCTTTTAGTAAGATAGCTGAAAAATAGTCTTCTACTTGATTATCTTTAGTACTAACTGGTTCTTGAAGTTGTATTTGGAATTTTGTTCCTTTTGGAATTCTTTTAGTTTCTGCTTTTGATTTGTAGACATTAGCTGCATTAACAGATGTTGCTAAAAATATAAGAGCAGTTAAAAGAGTTAATATCTTTGTTTTCATTACGTTTCCTCCGTCTTTAATTCTAAAGCGAAAACGTTAAAAATCAAAATTGTAAACAAATGTTAAGTTACATGCAACAAAAAAGGCAATTTCTTAAAAGAAATTTACTTTATATAAGAGTAAGAGATAAGAGAGGATTTCAGAATGAAAGAACAAGAATTAAACACAATTATGGCAGTAGTTACAGACCCAATTAAAAACGTTTACAGAGTTGATTCTTTCGCTAGACAAGAAGAAATCCGCAGAATGTGCAGAATTTTCGAAATCTCAAATTCTCAACAAAACAAACACAAAATGTTAGCTATCAAAAATATGGCAACTCTAAAATTAGTTTTAAGCAACAACTAATCTTAAAATTAATTTAAACAAGATTTAAATTTATACTCTCTCTCTCTATTTTAAAATTTTTGGTCAAACTTCTCAGTTTGACCCTTTTTTTGCAAGCGAGCAGAGGCATGAGCGAAGCGAAAGTCGAACAACTGTCAACGAAAACGACAGGAGTTTTCGTTGCTGTTGTGAGCGTTGCCGTTTAATGCGAGCGTAGTGCGTGAGCCGGTGTTGCTGGAGTTGGCTTTGCGTAGGCAAAGACAAGCAGAGCAACACTACGATAGCGACGTAGGATTGCAGAGCGTAGCTCGAAACCCACAGGAGCAAGTGTCGTACGGATAAAAGGAAACGTAGGAAAAAGCGTGAGCCGGTGTGGAGTCTGAAAAGACTTGCAGAAGTGCAAGGCTTTGGAAGACGCAACATAATATCAGCGACGTTTCAAATCTTTGATTTGACAGGAGCAAAGCGAGCAGAGGCATGAGCGAAGCGAAAGTCGAACAACTGTCAACGAAAACGACAGGAGTTTTCGTTGCTGTTGTGAGCGTTGCCGTTTAATGCGAGCGTAGTGCGTAAGCCGGTGTGGATTGTTTCATTTCACTTTCAATGACAGTAAATGAACTGTCATGCTGAACTTGTTTGACTGCTTTTTCCGAAATCTATAATTTCGTGAAAAATGTCTGGTTTCTCCACAGCATCTTACCAATATAGAATGGACAAATTCAATGTTAAAACATTCCTAAATAAAATTTACACATTCATAGGTGGTAAGATGCTGAATATATTAGATAAAATTAACTATTCACCAAGCACGCTTCAGAATGACACAAAAGGTATGGCAAAACTTATCTAATTTTAATATTTACCCCTTAGATTGCTTCGTCGTTTCACTCCTCGTAATGACATAAATAAACATGTCATTTTAACAACACCTAGTCATTTGACTACATTGTTCAAAATATTTTGAAGTGATACCATGGCTTTATGGTACAGTTTTTAAAAAATACATCAAACATTTTAAAAATTTTAATTATTGCCATAATGTTGATACTATTAGACGCTTTACTTATTGAGCCAAACATATTTTTATCAAGCCCAAAACAACTTGATGTGCCTAATTGGAATAAGAACTTAAATGGTTTTAAAATTGTGCTTATTTCAGATATTCATTTAGGTACAAGATTTGTTGATATGAAAAAACTTGATGAAATAGTCAAAGTTTCAAATAACAACAACCCTGATTTAGTTGTTATTTGTGGGGATTTAGATGCAAAAGCAATTTCTAGTAAAAATTATTCAACTACAGAGGTCGCAAACTCTTTAAAAAATCTAAAATCAAAATATGGTGTTGTTGCGATAATGGGTAATCACGATTACGAAATGGCAAATATTGTTTATGATATTTATAAACAATCAAATATTAAACTTTTAAAAGACGAAGATTATTTTATTAACGTAAATAATAAAAAGTTAAGACTTGTTGGGCTTGAGGATTTATGGTTCAGAAATTCTGACCCTGTAAAAGTTATTGGAGAAATTGACAAAGACATTCCAACAATCGTGTTAGCACATAACCCTGACTATTTTCCACAAATACCAAAAGAAGTTAGTTTAACACTTAGTGGTCATACTCATGGTGGCGAAATTGTTTTGCCATTTATAGGTTCATTTATTGTTCCATCAAAATATGGAAATCGTTACAGAAATGGGTATATTGTAGAAAATAACAAACATTTATTTGTAAGCAGAGGTATTGCAACTCTTGGTTACGGAAGATTTATCGCACCAGCCGAGATAAATATACTTGATATTTATTCTCAAACAAAACCATCAAAAAACTCACACGATATTTCTGGGAATAACAAGCCTTTTGAACCAAAATTAATTAATAAATTTAGAAATTTTTATAAATCTCATAAAGTAGAATTATCCAAAAGTCCTCTTATATAATTCGTCTTGTTCTGGTAAATGAGTTACAAAACCCACAGGGACTTTATTGTTTGTTGCCTCGATAATTTTTCTAGCACCATTTTCACCAAAAGCCCCGCAAAGCTCTATGCAATCAATACCATTTTTCACCAATTCTTTTGCAACCTCGATAGCATCAGCAAGATTTGACACGCCAATCATTTCGGCAAAATCTCTATTTTCAATAGAAGATTTGTCTTTATTATGTTCAAATTTACCCATGATAATATATGCAAATTTAACAGTTATTCTCCTTATAGTTTAGTATAATATAAAATTTATGAATTTATTCGTTTTCTAAACATTTCCAACAGAATAAACCCTACAAAGGCAAATCCAACACCAGCAAGAGGAGCAAATTCATAGCCTAACCCATATTCAATTGGCAATCCACCAGCTACTGCCCCAATTGCATTACCCAAAGTAAATGCAAGCGGTGCAAGTGATGAACCTAAAACTTCCCCACCTTTAGCAACCTCTACAATAAGAATTTGTTGAGGAGCAGAAAGTGCAAATAAACAGAAGGAACAAATAAATACTAATATTACTGCAATAATTTTTATTTTTGCAAAGAAAAAGAATAATAAAAGAGCGATAAAAGAGGTTAGTTGAGTGTATTCTGAAACATGTGCAGGTGTATATTTATCAGATAATTTTCCTGCAAAAAGATTTCCAAAATACATTCCTAATCCAGATACAAACATTAAGATAGACATATATTTAGGAGCAAATCCTGAAACTTGCGTTAAAAGAGGATTTATATAACTTAATTCACAGAATAAAGAAGTATTCCCCATAGTTATCGCTATTAATAATAGCCACGGTGTTATTGATTTTAAAAACTTAAACTGACTTTTAAAATCAACATAAGGCATAGGTTCAAATTTAGGCAACCATTTTATTATTGAAATAAAAATCACTAGACCTAAAATACCAACGAACAAATAAATTATTCTCCAAGAGGTTAAATGACTCAAAAATGTTGCAAGCGGTATACCAATTAAATTTGCAATAGTCATGCCAGCAACCATAAACGCCACATCTCTTCCGTCATGACCCTTTTCAGCCATTTGTTTTATAGCAACAACACTAATACCAAAAAATGAGCCGTGGGGAATTCCGGCAATAAATCTTGCAAGATTCATTGTTTCATAATTTATAGCAAAAGAAGTTAAAATATTTCCTATGGTGTAAACTCCAATCAATTCTAATAAAAGATTTTTAAGAGGTTGATTTTTTGATAAAAATATCATAGAAATTGCACCAAAAATTACACCTATTGCATAAATAGATATAAAATGACCAGCCATAGGAATCGAAACTTTCATTGAATTTGCGATGTTTGGTAAAATTCCCATCATAACAAATTCTGACATACCAAGTCCAAATGTACCAAGTGCTAAAGGAATTAATCTTTTGTTTATGCTAATCATAGTTTTAAATCTTCTTTTTATATTAAATCAAATTTAACTGCTCTATTCAAAAACTCCTTCACATTTTTTGCGGTATTTCTTGGTATAAAGCAAGTGTGTCCAGTATCCAACTTAGAAATTTCTTTCATTTCTTCATCGGTTAAATTAAAATCAAAAATTTCCAAATTTTCTTTAATTCGCTGTGGATTAGTTGATTTTACAATAGGTACAATTCCTCGTTGAATTAACCAGCGTAAGACAACTTGAGCAACTGATTTGTTATGATTTTGGGCAATATTTTTCAAGATTTCATTTTCAAAAAGTTTAGATTGTCCAGCAGATAACGGTGACCAAGCTTCCATTAAAATATTTTCGCTATCTAAATATTCTTTTTCATCTTCTCTTTGAAAATAAGGATTACACTCTAATAAATTAACCATTGGTTTTATTTTATTAAAGAATAAGAATTCAGCTGTTCTTTCTTGAGTAAAATTATCTATTCCTATTGCTCGAACTTTACCTTGTTCATATAATTCTTCCAATGCTCTCCAAGCACCATAATAGTCATTATATGGTTGGTGAATTACAAATAAATCTAAATAATCTAATCCTAAATTTTTAAGAGATTTTTCAAAACCTTTTTTTGCTTTTTCATATCCAAAATCAGTTATCCATAATTTTGTTGTAATAAACATTTCTTCTCTCGGAACCCCACAACATTTAATTGCACGACCGACAGCTTCTTCATTTTGATAAGCGGTTGCAGTATCAATTAATCTGTATCCAGCTTTTATTGCTTCAACTACAGAATTTTCACATTCTTTTAAATCTTTAACTCTATATACTCCAAATCCAATCGACGGAATTAAAACATTATTATTAAGTTTAAGTCTATCGTTTAAATCTTTTATCATAATAAATACTCCTTTTTGTTTCTTTGTTATTATAAATTATTTTT
>DBIX01000072.1 GCA_002297005.1 Cyanobacteria bacterium UBA791
TGCATTTGCAATTTTTACAATCGCATTTAGCACATTTACATTTTTCGCAGTTTGTTTTTTGACATTGTTCGCATTTACAGTTGCATTTTGATTCTTGGCATTTACAGTTTTCGCAAGCAAAAACGCTGTTCATTGTGAATACCATTACTGCAAATACAAATAAAGCTGACAATAGTTTCTTCATAATTCGCTCCTTTGTTTTGTATTGTACTATACCCCCGTGGGGTATGTTTATATTACAATTTTTTTTCAAAGTTGTCAATAACTATTTTTTATTTAACCATTCTTTTTGATAAAATTGAGCCGTCTTCTATTGATATTTCGTAGTTTACGCCAAAATAATTTGTTGCAGAAATATTTCCACTTTCTAATAATGTCATACCAATATATGGGCTAAATTGTGTTATTTCGGGGTAAGCTTTTGCTACAGATTGCACTCTCCAAAGTTTTTTGCCATCAATATCAAGTGCAAAAATATTATCAATAGTATTATCTTCATTTGGAATATCAAGTAGCACTACAAATACGCCGTTATAAACAAGCATTGAATCAATGTTAAATGGAAATTTAACACTCTTGTTTGGTAAAGTTAGTACGTTATCTACGTATGAAATATTATTAACCATGGTTTAAATCCTATTTTATTACTTCAAAGCCCATAGATTCTTCAAATCTAGGTTTCTTATTTGGTACTTCTATAGGTTTCATATTACCATAAACTTTAGGACGTTCGCCACCAACTAAGAAGTATTGTGTTCCACCGCCGTTGCCCCAGCCTTCAAGTGGGTTACATAAGCCTGTATAGAATTTAGCACCAGCTGGAACTTCAACTTCAACAACATATTTTGGCATAGCAGGAAGAGCGAATTTATCTTTAATTTGTTCTGGAGTTAAGCCAACAATGTCATCATAAGCCATCAACCATGCACCTTTTGCGAATGAAGATTCATCATTGTGTACACGTACAAACCTAGTTGGTTTATCCATTTCAATTAATGCTGATGGAGTATCTCCGCCTAAGAATGCTGGTTTATCCCAACCAAAGTCATTTTTTAAGGTTTCGTTGATTTGTTCACCAGTCATTTGTTTTAAAACAGTTGAACGAGATCTAATATCGGCTCTTGTTGTAATGTCAGCTTTTCTATTGTCTAAGATTTTTTGTAATGATGCTTTTTGAGTTGGATTAGTTACAGCGTTAATTTGTTTTTGCATAGCATCAAGGTCAACATTCAAGCCTTGAACATCAACTGAGAATTGTGATTGAACTTTTCTAAATGCTTTATCATCAAATTCAACTGTGCCTGTTGTAGATTTTGCAATTGCACTATCAAGAGTTAAGCCTTTTGATGCTAGACCTGTTCTTGTATCAGATACTGCATTAATGTGTTTTTGTACAAAGCCTTTTTCAACACCAGAAAGTGAATTGTTACCAGCAGTTCCTGAGAAGTTACCAATAGCGTGAGGGCTTTGGATTCGGTTTCCTTTTGTTGCGTCAAGTACGCCATCAACTAATGTTACATTTCCAACGTGGGCATTTGAATTTGAAATAACATCACCTTGTACAACGTAATTGATAGTATTCTTATTATCTCTTAATCCTCTTGCAATACCATCAGAAGATTCTACTAGATTTCTTGTACCAACGGCATCAAAAGAAATACCTAATACATCATCGTATTTTGATGCAACTAATTCTGTTAAGCCACCACCTAAAGAGTGTCCAGTAACGACAATTTTCTTATTAGGGTTTTGTGCTTTAACTTGTTCCATAAAGTCAACAGCGTTTTGGAATTGGTCAGGAAGTTTGCCAGAAAGCATTTGATGATCAACTCTTAAGTCGCCCATATCATCAGAACCTCTGAATACAACCATTACAACGCCGTCTTTTTCTAAAGCTTTTGCGTGGAAACCATTATCTGCAGAAGTTTGAGATAACTGTTTCCAACCGTTCATATCTGCTGGTCTATCGCTATATGCTTTTGCTGAGAACTGACCTGCATCTTGAACAATGTCAAGATTTTTATCAAGACCCATTGATTTTACTTTATCATTTGTTGCATAAGTGCCATAAAATTTTGTGTTGTCACCTGTTACACCAGCTTTTGGTGTAGCTTGAGCTCTAAATCTATCTTCAAGTTTTACTAGACCGTCACCAAATTCTGTTTTTGATGAACCTTTGCCAAGTAATGTTTCAATATCTCTTACAGATTCTTGGTGTTGTGACATTTTTACATCATATCTAACACCTTTAACATCGCCTGATTGTGCCTCAATACCTTTACCAACATAAGTTCTTCTTGTTGGTGCATTACCAGCTTCGTCTGCTGATAGTTGTGTCATATATCTATGATGGTCGTCTGTTGTATCGCCTAACCAACCTGAGTCTTGATTTTCTAATACATTTTCACTTAATTCAAATGCTTCATCAAGTTCAGCTTGTTTTGCTCGGCTTTCTACTACTGCACTAATTGTGTGACCTACACCTGATGAGAAAGCTGAAATTAATGTGTTTTGTAATGTAACTTCGCCAGTATTAATATATTCTACGCCCATATCAATACCTGTATCAGCAGCTGTTGCTAACAACACTTTTGATGTAGCTGATAATGTAGTGCCATTGATAAAGTTAGTCGCACCACCACTTGCAACTTGTGATAAGCCATCAACTACTGATTGTTTTGCAATTCTTGCATATTGTTCAGCTGTTCCACCTTTTTTAGATGTTGCTAAATCTGATGCATCAACTGTAAATGATAATGCTGATTGTGCACTGGCAGCTGTTAATAACGGAGCAACGCCTGTTCCTCCTGTTGCAATACCTATGCAAACGCCACCTACAATCTTAACTCCTGATTTTAAGATTGCAGAACTTGAATCAATAGATGTTGTATATTCTTCAACTTTTTGTTGAATATCATTTTTTGTACCAAATGCACCAGCATAAGAATTTTTATATTCTTTTTGAATTTCGCTAAATGATTTACCGCCAGTTGCTGACATTGTTTGATTATGTAATAATTTACTACAAGCTTTTGCTCTATCAGATAAGAATTTGTATTTTTTATCCATTGAAGCTTTATTTGGGTCAATTCCGGCTTTTTTCATTTCATCGTTGATTTGTTTCATACCAACTTTTGAATTGCCCATACCAAGGAATGATGCAAATTTGCCTAATTCTCTGTTATAAACTTGTTCTTTTGTCGCTGTCATAACTGTACTTGTACCGGCAGTTGGGTTTGATTGTGTTCTATATTCTTCTGATAGTTTGCCGTTACCTTTTATTAGTTTTGACAAATCATTATTAAATTTTTGTTCAACTGCGTATTTGGCACTAGATGTTTTGTATTGAGCTTTTTTATTGTTATAAGCTTCAATAGCAACAGGGTCATAGCTTACGCCATAAATTGATTTGAAGGTATCTTTAAAGTTTTTGTCATTTTTTCCACCGTCAAGATTATCAAGCGGATTTGTTGATGTACCTTTTGCAGATGCTTCCAATTGTTGAACTTGTTTGTTGTAAGTTGCCATGTACTGTTTGATTTTGTTAGGACTTTCAGGTGCACCGAAAGTGTTTCTCATTCCTTTTACAACAGAACCTGCCCAACCTTGTGCATCATCGTGATTTTTTAATGATTGTTGTGCTTCTGAATAAATACCTTTTACGGTGTGTACTGTTTTATTTCTGTTTTCTGCTGTGCCTCTGCTTTGAATTTCTCTTGCATTAACACCTAGGTTTTCTCTATTATCGATAGTTTGAACTAAGCTACCCATTGCTTTATCTAACGCTTTAGCATCATTATCTGCAATGGCTAAATCAGCTTGTCGTCTGAAATTATCGATGTGTTGTTTATTTACACCAGCTTTTGATGCTCTTGTATATAAAGCATTAAAAATTTTGCCCTCAGATGTTCTGATTGCTTTATTTGAACTTGTTAATTCCCATGAAATAGCTTTTGCTAAAGATTCATCAGGTGATTTTTTACCATAAGCTTTATAAACTTCAACAACATTTTCTGAATTAATTTTGTTTAGTTGATTTTTAAAGTTAACATTTTTATCAACTGTTGCAAATTCTGTCTTTCTTAATTCGTTGTACAAGTTATCTGCAATTTGTTGGGCTTCTTTTTGAACTCTTGGATCAACTTTCTTTGTTTGAGCATTATGTGTTTGTTGAACTGAACTTGATTGTTGTGTTTGTTGTGCCTTTTGAGCTTCAGCCTGTCTTCTTGCCTCAGCTTCTTTTTCAGCCTTAATCTCTGCTTGAGTTTTTAGGGCTGTGATTTTATTACCTTTTTTAGGAACTTGAATTGACGGATTCATCATCATCAATTCGTTAGTTCTATTTGTAATTTGTTCATTTGATGGCTTTGCAATACCCTCTGAAGCCAACATATCTTTTGCATAGTGAGTCCAGTCAGTATAATTTTTACCAACTGTAACTTCTTTTGCTTCTTTACCTTGTAATCTTTTTGCAACTCTTTGTTGCTCATCTCTTGCGTATTGACCTTTTACTTGTTCAGAAGATTTTCTTCCTTTTACACCCTTGTGGTCTGGTGCAAATTCGCCTGAAACTCTTGCTGTTTCGCCTGCAAGGAAGTATGGTTCACCATTTTTATAGTGAACTGTACCTTTATTAGTGTGTGTTAGTTCTGCCTTTGTTCTATCAAATTCTTGACAAATTTCTTGGAAGGTTTCTCCGTTTTGAACAACGATAAGTGTGTTACCTTTACCGTCGTATTTTGCAACTTGAACTTTTCCGTCAGGATTTGTAATTACGGCTTGAAGACCTCTGCCATTTTCATTAAATGTTTTTTCTGTAGTTTTACCTTTTGCATCTGTTACTGATTCGTAACGAACTTTTTCGTTTTCATCATACATCATACGAGTTTGAACGCCATCTTTTGTCAAACTCATTGTTTGAACTTTTTTACCATTTTTGTATTGTGTTGCAGTTGAAGATTGAGTTTTTCCGTTTTCTACAACAGTAGTGTTTTTGATGTCGCCTTTTGTCGCTGTACTTGTATAAGAATTTTCACCAGTATAATCATACTCGATTGTTTCTTGTTCAGGTGTTCCAGCATTTATAATTTGTTTAACAGGTTTGCCTTGAGAAATACCCTCTTTTACACCCAAATACGTTGTTGTATTATCTTTTGTAATTGTGTGTGTAGCTGGTTTTCCATTTGCACCATATTTTACAGTTTCTGTTTCGCCTGATTCTTCATTAACCATTTCATCAGAAACATTTTTACCGTCTTTGTCTAGAGTTTTTGAGAATTTTTTACCATCAATTACGCTCATTAAAACTTTTGAGCCGTCCTTATTAAGGATTTCTTGAGCACCGTCTTCATAAGTAATTGTTTGGTTGCCTTTATCATCTACGACTGATGATTTGATTTTACTTTTTTCTGAAACATCTAAAAATTTGTTTACAAAACCGAACAAGTTTTTTGCTTTAATATCATATTTCTTAGAATCAGCATTTGCAGTTTGTTCACGTTCTTGTTGTTCTTTAAAGACTTGTTTGGCTTCTTTTTGGCTTAATACATTATCGTCCCCAGCAGATTCTTTCATTTTATTTGTAAATACTGTAACTTCATCCATGTCTAATGTTTGATTACCATTAGAATCTACGGCATCAAAAACTTGAAGCATTTTTGCATCTGCTTCAAAATCAGCACGTTTAGCACCTGATTTAAGTTTGTTTAAATCGATACTATTAGCTTTATTGCTACCTAGTTTGAAATCGTTTCCGTTTGTCATGACCTAATCTACTTACACTTGTACATGTATATTAACGGCTAAATACAAAATTTCTTGCCTTTTTTTACCTTTTTTCCTCTAAAATGTGTAGAAATTGTTACAATAAAAAATACCTTAATTCATGATAAAATCAGGTTAAAAGGAGATTTTTATGGCAGGAATTTTAAATATACAAATCAACGCTCTTATGCGTTCAAAAGAAGCTAATTTCAGTAAAATTGAATATTATATGAAAAAGAATGCTGATAAAAAATTAGATCTTGTTGTGATGCCTGAATTTTTTGCAACAAATATCGATTATGTTGATTTTGCAGAACCTGAAGATGGCGGTGAAACAATTAAATTTATTAAAGAATTGGCTAAAAAATATAATACAAATATTATTGCTGGTTCTGTTGTAAGGGAAGTTAACGAAAGACTTTATAACACAACTTTCGCTGTAAATAGACAAGGTGAAGTTATTGAAACTTATGACAAAGTTCATTTATTTAATTATATGGGCGGTTCTGAGGGTGAAAGAATTGAAGCTGGTAAAGATATAAAAATTGCAAACTTTGATTTTGCCAAAGTAGGAATGACAATTTGCTTTGATATGAGATACCCAACTTATGTAAGAGAAATTGTTAGAAAAGGGGCACAAATTATTGTTATGCCTACGGCTTGGCTAGTTCAAAGAGAAATCTATGAAGATGAAAAAACTTTGGCTTATGCTCAAGATATGTTCTCTGCAATGTGTAGAACAAGAGCCTTTGATAATATGGTTTATTTGGTTGTAAGTAACCAAACAAAAGAATGTGGAAAATCTTGGAGAGCAATCGGTAACTCTATGATAATTTCACCGACTGCAGAAGTTCTTGCAGAAGCAGGCTTGAAAGAGGGTGCTTTGTATGCAGAGGTTGAAATTGATGCAGTAGAATACCTAAAATCAATCTACCCAATTGTGAGTATTGATTAGGGGTAAATATTTAAGGAATACAGAGAGGCGAGGGCAAAGCCCTTGCATCTATTTTCTATTATGTTTGGTGATTAATTCCAAAACCTTAAACTAATTCAACTCCGCAAAAATGCAAAGCTATTCCGATTACTGCACCGAAAAGTATGTAATAAAGTGCGTTTTTCTTAAATTTAAAAGATAACAAGAACAAAAATAAGAATAGCAAAAATGCTGGTAAACTTGTTACGTTATCTTTAAAAAATCCAACACCTACTGCAAAAAGTAGACCGCATCCAGCTGGTTTTAGGGAATATAAAACAGATTTTACCCAAAAGTTATCTCTAAAAGTTTTAAGAACTTTTGAAATTGCACATACAAAAATAAATGATGGAAATATCAAGGCTAAAGTCGCAACGACTCCGCCAAAGACTCCAAAAGTTTGAAATCCAGCAAAAGTTGCCATATTAGCTCCAACAGGTCCAGGAGTTAGCATTGAAATTGCTATCATATTTGTTAATTGGTCAGTTGTGTACCAGCCGTATTCGTGTACCAATTGATACAAGAACGGAATTGTTGCATAGCCACCACCTACAGAGAATACACCTATCTTAAAAAATTCTATTATCAAGTGAACTAAGGTCATCATTTTGCACGACCTTTCTCAATAACTTTATAGCTTACACCAACCATAATAGATGCTACAATTGCAAGTACTGGTGAAACTTTAAAGAAAAATGATGCTGAAAAACATCCTAAAAATATTATCCAAGTGACAATATCAGTTAAGCTATTTTTCCACATTTCTTTAATAGTTAAATAAACAAGAATAATTACTGCAATTCCAACACCCCAGAAAATGCTTTGGATAAAAGAAATTCTCAATAAAAAATCTATAATAGTTGCAACCAACAAAATAGCAATAATTGGCGAAGTTATAATTCCAAGTAAAGCAATTGCTGCACCTCTTTTGTTTCTCAATTTATATCCAACAAAGGCTGAGACATTTGCTGCAATAATTCCTGGGATACTTTGACCCAAGGCATAAAAATTGGTTAATTCTTCATTAGTTATCCAGTTACGTTTATCAATTATGCTTTGTTGAATTAGTGGAACGATAACGTAGCCACCGCCCAGTAATTGGACGCCTAGCCAAAAAAATTCCATATAAATATCTTTTAGTGAAACTTTCATACTATTAAATATATCATAAAATATATGTTATAATTATAAAAAGAGGATATTTTATGAAAAACTTTGCAAAATTATTTTTAATATTTACAATTTTATTTTTTACTATTCAACCTACTTACGCAAAAATTTACGAGGCAAAAGCTTTGAGTGATTTTGATATAGAAAAACCAGCAAAGGCTTTTTCTTTCGAAATTTTAGAAGAAGTTGAAATGGATAATATAATTTTTCCTGCAAACTCTACATTTGTAGCTGTTCCATACAAAATTAAAGAGCAAGCAAGATTAAAAAGAAATGCGGTTCTTGTTATGCAAGTAAAATCTTTTACTACACCTGATAACGTAACAACGAAAACTCAAAATCTTTTTGTTAAATACGCAACTGAATTTGATAAAATGGAAGCTGGCAAAAGTGTTGTTTTGACTGTTGGTAATAAGTTTTTTAAAGGACTTTCTATCGGTTATCGAACAGTTGAGGGTGCTGTAAAAAATGAAGAGGGTAATCGTTTTAAATCAGGTGCAAAAGCAGCTTATGATTCAACTCCGCTATCTTATGTTGAAAAAGGTGAAGCTATTAACATAAAAACTGGTGATAAAATCTATTTTAATTTCCATATAATCGACCCAACGGATTTATCGCTAAAAGATATTTTTATTTATTCAATAGAAGAATATGAGGAAAATGAATAATGTTTTATAAAAAACAAATTGGTGGAAAAGATGTATATTGTTCTGATATGATTGAAACTGAACACTTTTTTACATCAAGAGATTTAATCGTAAAAGATAACGTAGAACTTATTTCTGAATATTTAGAAATTGAGTCTAAAAACTTGATACATCCTGTTCAAACTCATAGTGATAATGTTCGAGTTGTGGAAGACAATCTTTATAGTTACGAAAATACGGATGCTTTGATTTTGACATCAAAAAATAAGGCAATATATCTTAATTTTGCGGACTGTACTCCAATTATTATTTATGATTACAAAAATAATATTGGTGCGATTGCTCACGCTGGTTGGAGAGGTACTGCAGAAAGAATTGCACAAAAAACTGTTTTTAAAATGCAAAAAGATTATGGTACAAAAGCAAAAGATATTGTTTGTGCAATAGGACCGTGTATTGGTTTTGATGAATTTGAAACCTATACAGATGCATTAAAAAGATTGAAAGCAAGTATCAATAAAATTGGAACTCCATATTTTAGAGATAACTACGTAGATTTAAAAGGCTTAAATAAAGAACAACTAAACGAAATCGGTGTTTTTGATATAGATATTTGCCCATATTGTACGGTTAAAGATAATGATAAATTCTTCTCTTACAGAAAGGAAAACAAAACAACTAACCGCCATAGTGCAGTATTGAAATTGAGATAAAATAATTTATTCGGAGTATAGATAAAAACATAAATATA
>DBIX01000050.1:0-6034 GCA_002297005.1 Cyanobacteria bacterium UBA791
TCAGAAAGTTTATGTCCATCGTCAACCTCGCTAAAAGATTGACTGCTCGACTTTATTTTAACACTAGCTTTACGCTATTGCTTTTGTCCGTTAAATCACTTTTGTTGAATCAACAAGTATATTTAGTCGTTTTCAGCTATTCTGTTTTCAATGTACTATCTCTTCTTTCAAGCGAACATTTTAAATTCAACTTTCGGTTGAATGCTCCCCTTTATAATTTCTGGAGGCTAGTGGTGAGATTTAAAATCTCTTTCGGACCACTCAAGTTGTTCACTTGCTTTCCGTACTTATTATGTTACACCTTCAAGATTTAATGTCAACACTTTTGTTTTATTTTTTTTCTAATATGTTTACAAAGCTTAATATTTTACCCCTCAAACTCACTTATAGCTTGATTGTCTATTTTTAAAATCCCCCATTTGGGGGATAGAAAAATTTGGCTGAAAGCATGTTAAATTCAACTTTTAGCATGATTTCAACATGTTCAACATGGTTTATTATATATATAGAACGTATATAATATAAAAGGAGAACACTATGAAACTTAATAAATTAGTCGTAGCTATGACAGTTGGCGTGTTTGCAGTTTCAACTCCTGCTTTTGCAGACGGCAACGCTTTTACACCTTTAAACTTTGATGATACAGCTTACAACACTTCAACTACTAACAGCACAGCAAGCACTAAAACAGTTGCTAACTCTTCAACTTCTACTAGCAATATTACTACTACAGTTAACCAAGCAGACAATAGTGTTGCAAATGGGAATATTCAAAACGCAATTCTTCAATTAGATAATGCACAAACTGATATTAAAAACGATTTATTAAATTACAAAACAAAATATCAAGAAGTTGATAATCATTACAAATTAATTAAAAACGAAAGAAACAATTTGAAAAAACAAATTAAAGCTATCGAAAGAAGAAGCAAAAATATTGACAGAGCAAAAGAAAAACTTAGAAAAAACATGGTTTAATACAATATAGTTTAAAAGTTCAAATTTAAGACCTCAGCAATGAGGTCTTTTTTGTGCATATATATATATAAACATGTAACTATTTATTTTAATATCAAAATAATATATAATAATGAGTATGAAAATATTAGAAATAGAGAATTTAGACATTTGTTTTAATTTAGAAGACGGTTCACACCAAGCCGTTTATAATGTTTCGTTAGAACTTGAGCAAGGAAAAACACATGCACTTGTGGGTGAATCAGGTTGTGGTAAAAGTATTACCGCCATGTCAATACTAAATCTTTTACCGAAAACTGCACATATATCTGGCGGAGCAATAAAATTTAACGAAAGAAACTTGCTAGATTTATCAGAAAAAGAAATGCAAAAAATAAGAGGTTCTCAAATTGCCTTAATACCGCAAGACCCTCTTACATCACTAAATCCTCTATATACAATTGGAAATCAATTAGTAGAAATTTTGCAACTTCATCAAAATCTAAACAAGGAAGACGCAAAGAAAAAAGCTATCGAGGCCTTAAATTTGGTAAAAATACCATCTGCTGAAAACTGTTTTAATTCATATCCACATGAACTTTCAGGGGGAATGAAGCAACGTGCAATTATCGCAATGGCATTAGCATGCAACGCAAAAGTTATTATTGCAGACGAACCAACAACTGCACTTGACGTAACTATTCAAGCACAAATCATGAATTTATTAGATGAAATTAAAACAAAATATGGAACATCTATCCTATTAATCACGCATGACCTTGCTCTTGTAAGTCAATATGCAGACGAAGTTAGCGTAATGTATGCAGGTAGAATTGTTGAGCATGCTCCAGTAAAAGAATTTTTCTTGGATACAAATCATCCGTATTCAACTGCACTATTGCGTGCGTTACCAACTTCCAAAGCAAAAAAATTAGCATCAATAAAAGGTCAACCTCCAACACTTAGAGAAAATATTGAGGGTTGCAAATTTTACCCACGTTGTAGCTACTGCTTACCACAAATTTGCAACAGCCAAGTTCCTGAATTAAAGGAAGTTGCGTATAATCATTATTCAGCATGTCATTTGAATTAGGGGTAAAAATATAATTCAAAAAAATTTTCATTTACGTGTTTATGTAAAAACTCCCAATTGGTAAGATCCTGAAACAAGTTCAGGATGACAGTAATGTATCATTATTCAGCATGCCATTTGAATTAGGGGTAAAGGTAAATCTTTACTAAAATATTTTTATTCTTTTATAGTACCTTTACCTTTGTGAATTTCAGATTTAGTCATCAAACCTTTTTTGCCGGTTGGAGTATAAGTAATATCGCCATCATTTTGTTTTACTTCATTTTTACCTGAAATAAAAACTTTGCCATCTTTAGAATGTTGATATTCACCCTTTACAGGTTCACGATTACCAAAGAAACCTCTATAATGTTCATTTCTATCATCATTTTGTATATCTACGACATCAACTTTTCCATCTTTTTGAGAAACATCAACTTTTGTATTTCTGCATCCATACAAAGTGTACTCGTCCTCCTTTTTAGTGCCTGTAATTTCAGCACTATTTATTCTATAAAAATCAACTGAAACATCACCTGTCTTAACTTCTTTTTTATTTAGGTTAATTACTGTTGGGTCATATCCATAGTCAACAACGAACTCACCCTCTGTAACGCTATAACCGAATGGCGATTTTTCTGTTTTAGTCTTATCTGTCATGGATACAACCGATTCATTTTTTTCAGCTTGGTTTGGATAAACCAATTTTGTTCCATCTCGTAAAAAAACGCTATTTAATTCTTTGCCGTCTTTTTTAATAACTTCTGATTTAGCAACGTCGTTTTTATTAAATCTTACGCCACCAATATTTATATTGTTGTTATCTGCCATGTGTATCCTTTCAAGTTTAAAATTTTATAGCTTATATAAAACAAATACTAAAATTAAATTGCTAAATAATCAATATTTACCCACATATCATATCATATCATATCATATAGTAGATTATAGTTGGGTTTTGAGGCACAAACATATTTGTAATATTTGTTTAATAATTTTAAATATCCTCTAAATAGAGGATATTTTTGTCTTTTTTTAAAATTTTTGTAAATTTTATCAAAGTTTATAAAAATTATGCCGTATAATAACATGTACAACAATACGAGGAATATTTTATGGAAGAAAAAGAAGCAGCAAATGGTGGTGCATCTTTATTTGGACGAAGTTTTGAGCTTATGGACTCAGACCCCCTAGAAGAAATATTTGCCCTTAATTTAGGTGATTTCATCTCTGAACACCTAATTTCAGACGATTTAGCCAAAAAAATAGCAGTTGGTTCTAGTGACAAGGTTAAAAATCTTAAAAATCAACTTAAAGAACTTGTTAGTATATATTCGCTTGACCACACTCTTTGTGTGCTTGGCTTTAACTCTGAAGAAGACTATATAATTTACAACTCTATCGCTAAAACAATTTCTCAAATGCTTGATGTGGATGCATGTCATGTTTATTTGACAAAAGATTTTGCGAAAGGTTTAAATGCAAACGGCAAAGACTTAGTTCTTGTAGGTTCTTCTGTTCATTTTGAGGATGATGCCTACAAATACAACATTGGTTACAATTTGGATGAAGACTCTATTGTTCAAAAAGCTTTCAACGAAAGAGTTATCGTAGAAGCTAAGAACTTAGATAAAAATCCATTATTCAAGCCAATAAAAGATTTAGACGAAGATAAAGTTAAAATCTATACAGCAATTCCAATGAACAACAATGCTTACAAAGTTGGCGTTATAGTTGTTCAAAGCTACAAAGACGAAGATTTTAAAAATGAATACTTAGATCTTGTTCATTCTATCGCTCGTTTATTTGCAACTTCTATGTCTTTACAACGTATTTTAGAAGAATCTCAAGTTCTTCTTGACGATGATAAAGCAGAAGCTAGTGAACTTCAACACATGCGTGCCGAATTGACAGCCCTAATCGGCGATCTTGGTGATGAACAACAAACTTTCGTTACTCAACTTGCTCGTGCAGTTGATATAAAAGGTCAATACAAGGTTGCTCACTCTCAAAATACTGCCGATTTATCTCGTGCATTATGCAAGCAAATTGGATTAAATGAAAAAACAAGTGACCTTATCTATTACGCAGGTCTACTTCAAAATATCGGTAAAATTACTCTTCCTGCTGAATTGTTTAACAGAAACGGTAAACTTACCAAAGAAGAATGGGACAAATTGCAAAATTCACCTAACGTTGGTGTAAACTTGCTTATGAATATCAACTTCTTATCAGAAGTTGTTCCTTACATCCATTACCACAAGGAACGTTGGGATGGCAAAGGCGAACCTGAGGGTTTAAAAGGTATGTCAATTCCTTTCGGCTCTCGTATCATCGCAGTTGCTGATGCGTTCTCTGCACTTACTTCTGACCGTCCATTCCGTGATGCTATGGACAAAGACAAAGCTCTTTCTATTATCAAGTCTGAAGTCGGTGTAAAATGGGATGCAGATGTTGTGGATGCTTTATTCAAACTTATGAATAAATAAAATTTATCTCATTATGGCTATATTTAACAGGGGCGAAATTGATAAAATCAATTTCGCCCCTATGTTCAATAAAATTATCATTTCTTCTTTAATTATTTATCTAAAGGATTGATTACAAGTCCTGATAATAATTTTGGGTAGAAATATGTTGATTTTTGAGGCATTCTTTCACCTGCTTCAGAAATTCTTTTAATATCTTGAATTTTTGGATATGCCATAATAAATGAAGCTTCAGCTTTGCCGTTATCTATCATATCAAAAGCTTCTTCCTCTTGTTTGATATAAAGAATACCGTCTTGTGCCATTTGTTCTTCTTGAGTGTAACCCAATTCTTTTGAAATAATTGCCTTGTGTAGTACTATCAAATCAAGAGTTTTTAAAACATCTGGAACTTGGTATTCGTTTAAAATATTATCAACATTTTCTCTTAGTTTTAATACGTAGAACTTATTTTCACCTTTTAAGTACAAGCCCATTGAAATTTGATTTTTTGCCTCATCTTCAATTTTTTGTAAGAATTTAGCTTTAACTTCCTCTTTATTTGAAGATGTAAACTCATATTCATCCATATCAAAATATTTTTTTACGCTATCAACTATAACGTTTTTATCAATATTTTTAGTAATAATTCTATGAGTAGGGAAAATCAATAAATCATCTTCCATATTTGTAAAATAGCTCATTACAAATTTTGTAGGGTCATTGTTGTCAGGTGAATTAACAAAATTTCTGTAATTCATAGCTGTTTCGTATCTATGATGACCGTCTGCAATAAGACAAGTTTTGTCAGAAAGGACATTTTCAATTAATGAAATTGTTTTTTCATCGTCAATTTTGTAAACAATATTTTGAACGCCTAAATCATCCGTTACGTCAATATATGGTTTTTGACTGTAATCTATTGCATTTTCAATTTGTTTTTCAGGATCTGAATATACTAAGAAAACTTGTGAGAAGTTAGCTTTGCATTTTTTTGTTAAATTTAATCTATCTTCTTTTGGTCCACCCATTGTATATTCATGTGGCATAATGTTTTTGTTTGCAAAATCTTCAATTCTATTTCTTGCAATAAAACCTTTTCTTGTATATTTTTTACCATTTTTTTCATAATTTTGAATAACATACAAAATGCAAGGTTTTTCAGTTTGCACTAAAACACCTTCTTTTTGCCAATCTGTATAGTTTTTGTAAGCTTCGTTATAACGATTATTTTCGTCATTAACATCAGTATTATTGTTTGCCAAAATTAATTTAACAAAGTTATATACACTTCTTTTTTCTAATTCATCTCTATATTCATCAGAGATTACATCGTAAGGTGGTGCAATAACATCTGTCATATTAACTTTGTCTTGATTATAAACAATGGCATTTAAAGGTTTTACTTCGATTGTCATTTATATTTTACCTTTCCTTAGTTAAATCTAGTTCTTGTTAAGTCAGCTTTTCTTAATCTTATGCTTTCTGGTGTAATTTCAGCCAATTCATCATCTGCAATATAATCAAGAGCTTCTTC
>DBIX01000050.1:6071-31633 GCA_002297005.1 Cyanobacteria bacterium UBA791
AAAGATAACAATTTAGGTGCTTTTAAAACAACCATTGCATCTGCTGTTGAAGTACGCATGTTAGTTAATTTTTTAGTTTTACATACGTTTACGGCAACATCTTGTGCTCTGTTACCTTCGCCAACAATCATTCCTTTATAAACTTTTGTTTTTGGAGTGATAAAGAAAGTACCTCTATCAGCGAATTGGTCTAATGCGTAAGGAACAGCTTCACCTTGTTCCCAAGCAATTAAAGAACCCATTCTTTGTTTTGGAATATCACCAGCTAAAGTATCGTATTTATTGAATGTGTGGTACATAATACCTTCACCACGAGTTAATCTAATAAATTCACCTTTAAATCCGATTAAACCTCTTGCGGGAATTACAAATTCTAATTTTGAACGAACGCCTGTTGATTGCATATCTAGCATTTGAGCTTTTCTACCAGCCAAACGTTCGATGCAAGTACCAGTACATTCATCAGGCACATCAAGGAACAAGTTTTCGTAAGGTTCCATTTGAACACCGTCAATAGTCTTGTAAATAACTTCAGGTTTAGATACTTGGAATTCGTAACCCTCACGACGCATTGTTTCAATTAAAATACTTAAGTGTAACTCACCACGACCTGAAACGACCCATTTATCAGTACTATCAGTATCTTCAACTCTCATACTAACATTCTTTTCTAATTCGTCATAAAGTCTTTTTCTCAATTGACGAGAAGTAACGAATTTACCCTCTTGACCAGCGTAAGGACTGTCATTTACTGAGAAATTCATTTGTAAAGTAGGTTCGTCAATATGAATAAGTGGTAATGCAACAGGATTATCTAATGAAGAAATTGTTTCACCAATTTGAACATCAGGGAAACCAGCAATACCAACAATATCACCAGCTGAAGCTTCTTCAATTTCAACACGACCTAAATCGTGGAAACCAAATAATTTTGTAATTTTACATCTTTGAACTGAACCATCAGCCTTGATTAATGATAAAGTTTCTTGAGATTTCAAGTGACCATTTTTAATTCTACCAATTGCAATTCTACCAACGTAATCGTTGTAATCCAAAGTTGTTACGTGGAATTGAAGATTTGCATCAGCATCACCCTCAGGGTGTTTAATGTTTTCGATAATGCAGTCCATCAAAGGTGCAATATTATCGCTTTCGTCTTCCAATTCTTTTTTAGCAAAACCTTGTAATGAACTTGCATAAATAATTGGGAAATCAATTAAATCTTCGTTATCAGTTAATTCTGTAAATAAATCAAATACTTTGTCTAAAGCTAAATCAGGTTCTGCAGCTGGCTTATCAATTTTATTGATAACAACAATAATTCTTAAACCTAATTCAAGAGCTTTTGAAAGTACAAATCTTGTTTGAGGCATTGGACCTTCTGCCGCATCAACAATAAGTAATGCACCATCCACCATACCTAATACACGCTCTACTTCCCCACCAAAATCGGCGTGACCTGGAGTGTCAACAACGTTGATATGATAACCTTTGTAATCTACAGAGATATTTTTTGAAAGGATTGTAATCCCTCTTTCTCTTTCCAAATCGTTTGAGTCCAAAACGCAAGCTTGAACTTCTTGATTATCTCTAAATACACCACTTTGTTTTAACATACAATCTACCATTGAAGTTTTACCGTGGTCAACGTGTGCTATTATCGCTATATTTCGTAATTTTTCAATATCCATATCTTCTTCTTTCTTTTGTGGTTTAATACTTCCGCCTTTTATCGTATATAAAAAATATTTAATATTCAATAGCTATGGCTGAACCAATTATATTTTTCAACTTATAAAAAACCATGTCATTCTGAAAACGTAAAAATTTGTGAGTGCAACGAACGTAAATTTTTAGTTGTTCAGAATCTTTCCAACGTTAAATTTTTAATTTTTACGAAAATATAGTTTACATTAAATTTACACACTTTTAGCTTGTAAGATTCTGAAACAAGTTCAGGATGACATAAAAAGCATGGTAAAACTTGCAGAACCTTTAATTTACTACTTTAATATGTTTCTATCAAATTCTGTAAAATCTTTTATAACTTTATAAACTTTATCCTTATGTTTAAAGGTTTCAGGATGTTCATTTATTGCAATAACTTTACTAATTTTTGCCTCGTTTGCAGCAGTAATTCCTGAATATGAGTCTTCAAAAACAAGTGTTTCTTCAGGTTTTAAATTCATAATTTTTAAAGCCTCTAAATAAATATCCGGATGAGGTTTTCCTAATCTCACACCATCATCATAAACAATTTTTGATGTATCAAACCATTTTTCTAGGTTAAATATTTTGATAAAAAATTTAACATTATTAATTTCACTTCCAGTAGCAATAGTCATAGGAATATTTTTTTCTTTTAAATAATCCAAAAGATCTTCAGCACCATCAACAAGTTTGATATTCTCAGGATTTTTAAGAACCATTTGTCTATAACATTCTTCTTTTTCCCAAGCGTATTTATCAACTTCTTCTTGAGTTGGTTTTCTACCAATAGCATACTCAATAATTTCTGCATTACTTCTACCATACATATAATGCTCTAGTTCGTATTGGTCAAAAGCTTTGCCATTTCTTAGTTTTGCGGAATACTCTTTCCAAGCAATATTATGTAACTCTGTATCATTGAACAATGTACCGTTAAAATCAAAAATTATACCTTTTATCATCATAAATCTTCTCCATTTTTCTTAAATTGTACTATAATAAAATTATGATTAACAAGAAAAAGAAGAAAAAATTTACGTTAAATACAAAAAACTGGGGCGTTAACATAGATAAAAACGAATACAGCGAAATTATCTTATCAAATTCTAATCACCCTGAGGACAGTTTACGTCAGAAATCAAGTCGTAATTCTTAAGAGTTTTATTCAAATTTATAGATAGAATTATGCATAAAATAATTGACGCAACTGTTAGACCTAGCCAAAATCCTATCAAATGCATATCTTTATACAAGGCTAAATAAATACCTAAAGGCATACCAATAATAATATAACCAATAATATTTGTAATCATAACTATATTTGTATTTTTCAAGCCTTTAAAAATTCCACCCAATGTAACTTGCAATCCATCAGTAATTTCAAATATTGCAAGGAAAATCATAACTGGAATAATAATTGTAATTAAATTAACATCAGTAGAGAACAAAGATGCCAACTGTTTTGGAAATACAGCAATAAAAACACCGCAAAGCAACATAAAAGCTTCGGTAAGAATACAACTTGTAAGCGAATATCTTTTTATATCAGTAAGATTCTTTGCCCCATTAGCATAACCAACCTTAATTGTTGTTGCCATTGAAATAGACATCGGTATCATAAAGGTTGTATTAATTATTGATAGCAAAATACTTTGAGCCGCAGCATAAACTCCAGCCATTCTTCCGACTAAAATTGTGATAATATTGAAAGCTAAAAATTCAACGCAAACAGCGAAAGAAATTGGCAAACCAATAATTAAAAGGTTTTTATAATAATCCTTGTATTCTTTATCAACAATTTTCACCTTAAAAGTAAACAAATAGAACCCTAGAATAGCCAAGCCCATAAGAGTTCTTGTTAAAGTTGTTGCCAATGCTAAACCTGATTCACCCATCTCTGGGAAAGGTCCAACACCAAATGCAAATATCCAGTTAAAACTTACATTAAAGAAAATTGCAATAATAACTATTAAATTTGGAATAAAAACAATTTTATAAGACTGCAAAAATTCTTTCATAGCCTTAAATAAATAATCTCCGAAAGTTGAGAATGCAAAAATCCACGTATAGTTATTCATCATCGGAATAAGTTTTTTCTCAAACCCTAACATAGGATAAAGTGGAATAACCGCCAAAATTGCAAAAAAGCTAAGAGTCGCCAATAACATAGAAAATTTAATTGATGGAATTAAATAATTTTTGGCAGACTTTTTAGCCCCAAGTTGATTTGACAAATAAGCAGAAACGCTACTCAAAAGTGCAATTCCGAAAATAAAAATAATACTTGTAATTGCACCAGAAATACTGACTGCAGCAAGTACATCAGTAGAATATCTTGCACCTACAAAAACATCACCTAAAAATATTAATGCAAAACCAATGCAACCCATAATTATAGGCAAGGATAAATCTAGTAAATCTTTAGAATATTTTTTAAAAACTTCAAAATTATAATTCAAACGATGTTCCTTTACTCATAACTCTATCTTGTCTAAAATAACTATAATAAGGATTTGCTCGCTTTATTATATCCATATAATATTCGTAATTTCTTTTAAACTCCGTAGTATTTTTATTAATATATTGGATAGAAATTACAGCCTCTTGAGCGGATGCAACCCTATAAATATCGCATTGAGATTTAATATTTCTATTTGAAGCTATACATCTTGTTGCAATAGCATTTTCACGACCTTTATAAACATAAATATATGGTCTAGTATTATTTTTTCTCTCCAAACTTTTTGTCAAAGAAGTCAAAAATACAAGTGAATTAACATTTGTACCTAATTGATGTTTATAGGAGTGAAAAATATATGTTTCTGTCCAGTTCAAATAACTTTGACCTTGAGGAACAAATTGAATAATTCTTTCGTTTGCTTGAGTCTTGTTATAAACAACCGTCCAAACTTTATCTTCAGGAAAATTGATTATAACAGTTTGGTATGCATAACAAATTCCTTGTATTACTACAATCAATAAAAATATACTAAATATTGTTAAAAGGAGATTTTTCTTTTGCATAAATTAGTTCCACATCGTCTTGCAACATATTATATAGCGTTTTAAGGACAGGTCTTTCACTTTCAAAGTGACCCATATCAATTATGATAATCTTACTATCAACAGCCGTATGATATTTTAAATCACCAGTTATAAACACATCATACTTTCTGTCTTCTGCGTCTTTTAAAAATTCACTTCCTGAACCAGTACATAACGCAATCTTTTTAACGTAAGTCTTTCTACTATTATTAACATATCTTGCATTTTTTGACAATTTCTTAACTTGTTTTAAGAGATTTGCTAAAGACATTTTTTCTTTTAATTCAATATATCTAACAAATTCGTCTATTTCAAAGAATTTAACATCCAAATTGAGTTCATCAATCAGCGTATCTGTTGTTCCACCCTCTGCCTTATCCAAATTAGTATGTGCACAATACATTTGAATATTTTTAAATTCAGTCGGCACATAAAAAAGTGGATGATGCGAAATTATCATATCACAATTATTTTTGAGAGCTTGCTTAACAACATCTTCTGTAATAGTTAGTGCAAGCATAACTTTTTTTACATCAGCAGAATTTTCACAATCAACAATCCAGCCCGAACAATCCCAAGGTTCTTGAGTTTCAGGCGGTGCTATTTTTTCTATTTTTTTTACTAATTTGTATTTATTCATTGTTTTCTTTTTTAAAAATATTTTCCAAATTATTTACAGCATTTTCGACAGTATCATTTACGACAACATAATCATATTGCTTTGATTTTTCTTGTTCTGCCTCAACACAACTCAATCTTTTTTGAATAGCTTCCTCTGTTTCTGTACCTCTACCGATTAGACGTTTTTTTAATTCCTCTAAAGAGGGTGGTGCTATAAAAATTAAAACAGCTTCTGGCATAATATCTTTAATTTGTAATGCACCTTGAGTATCAATTTCTAAAAGTACATTTTGACCATTTTTCAAAGTTTCTTCAACAAAAGCTTTTTTTGTGCCATAGCAGTTTCCAGAAAACTCAGCCCATTCAATAAATTCATTATTATCAACCGAATTTAAGAAATCTTTTCTTTCAACAAAGAAATAATGTTCGCCGTGTTTTTCACCATCACGAGGTTTTCTTGTTGTCGTTGAAACAGATAATTTAACGTTTGCATTATTATTTTTTAGTAATTCTTTTATAACAGTTCCCTTGCCCACGCCTGAAGAACCTGAAATTATAAATAATTTATTCATACTTATCCTTTTTACTTAACTTCAACTTTATCTTGTGTGTTACTTTCTACAACCTCTTCTGCTAGTTTTTGTTTTTTACTTTTAACAGAAGTATACATTATAATAATTAAACACATTAAGATTCCAATAATTGCCGAAGATACCCAAAATATAACTGCACCTAACCAACCATTGTTGAATTTAGCTTGGAATAAATCAATCATAAACCCAGTACCAGTCGAAGAAAGAACTGCTCCAACATAACCGCACATACCAGTAAAACCAAGGGCAGCAGAAGCAACTTCTTTTGATGTAGCTTCTAATGCACAAACACCACCTAGCAATAATTGAGGTCCAGCAGTAAATGCACCGATTAAGGCTGCAAGTACATAATCAAATGGATCATAAGTATTAAGGTGGAATAAAACTAAACAAGTTCCTAAGCCAATGAAAAAGAAAATATTAGTAGGGATTCTACTACCTGAGCTTGCACGGTCTGAAAACCAACCAGCTGCAATAGCACCTAGCGAACCAACTACCGCAAGAGAACTTAATTTTGCAGTTGCAATAGCAAGAGTATCACCTTTATATTCCATTAAGTATTTAACAAACCAATCTTCTGTACCAAAACGAATTACATATACAAAAGAATAAGCAATAGCTAATAACCAAAGAATCTTATTGCAGATAATGTATTTTTTTAACATCTCAAAATAAGACATGTTATGTTTTTTCTCTTCTTCTTGTTTATCAATTGGTTCATTTTTATAAACATCAATATCCGGTAAACCTAAAGACTGAGGTCTATCACGTAATGCCCAAAATAAAAATAAACCAGTAATAGTAACTAAAATAGCTTCAATACCAAAAGCCATTTTCCAACCAAATTTACCAATCAAAACACCTGAAATCATAACTGTAAAAAATACGCCTAGTTGGTGCGAAGTTGACCAAATAGACCATTTAGTCGCACGTTCTGATTTTGCAATCCAATAAGAGAGAGCTTTTGCAATTGGTGGAAAAATCATTGATTGAAACCAACCGTTAGCTCCCCAAAAGAAAGTTAACACCCACAATAAAATTGTTGCAGATGGCAAGCCAAAAAATGAAACATGCCCTGGAGTGATAAATACTGCACTATATACAAAACAAATATTTGCGATTGCAGAAATTATCATCGCAGTTGGTAAAAAAGTTCTAACATTACTACGGTCAGCTAAAATACCATTACAAAATTTACCAATACCGTAAGTCATATATAGAGAAGAACCCAATATACCTAATTGAGTATTTGTATAACCCAAATCTTGACCAATAAATGGCAAAGCTACAGCAATATTTTTTCTACAAAAGTGAGCAACAATGTATGCAATATAAACAGAGATAAAAATTCTCCAAGTCCAATGCTTATACATTTTATCTACTTTTTGCTTATCTTGAATTTCCTCTTTTATAGGAGGCTCTTTAAAATAATCTACTATGAAATTTGACATTACCTTTTCCTACTACTTATTTATTATTTTTTGCAATATGAACATTCTTTGTTTCAGAAATTTCTTGACGGGCATTTTGAAGTGTTTCTTTTTGTTCTAGAGTAAGACTATTGCTATTGCATAATCTATCTACAAAGCCATTATTTAATTTAACAGCTTTTTCCAAAGCACCAATGTCCTCAAGAACTTGCTTAATGTCTTTAAAATTGTAGCTATAAGATTGTTTTGATAAGTATGAAAGAACTTCACCTGTTTGAGAAGTAATAGTCTTTCCACCTAGTTCAAAGTACAATTTAAAGACAGATTTTAAATCTTGTAGTTCGGATTGAAGTGTAGTTACTGTATTTTGAATTCTTACAAATCTTTCAAATAAATATTCAACATTTTCTAATTGAGATTCTTCCCATTTATTTTTTTGTAAGAATAATTTTTTAAGTTGTGGATAAGCCAAAGCTAACCCCATAGTATCTGCCATAGCTCTATGGTGGTCATGAAAATCTACATGAAATCTTGTACATAAGTTTTCAAGCCCATGAGATTCTAATTCAGGATAAACTTCTTTAAACATATATTGAGAATCAATACGAGAGTTTTCAAGAGGTTTTCCAAAACATCTTAAAGAAGCTTCGTTAAGGAATTGATAATCAAAAATGGCATTGTGTGCAACAATTGGATATTCACCAATAAATTCCATAATTTGTGGCATAACTTCAGCCTCAGTTGGGGCATCCTTAACCATATCTTCTGTAATACCGTGGATTGCAATTGATGACTTTCTAATATGTTGTTGAGGATTAATAAGAGTTTGGAACTCGTCTTTCACCTTACCGTTTTCAAGTCTAACCGCTGCAAACTCAATAATTCGTTCTTTTGTAAAATCTAAACCGGTTGTTTCTGTATCTAAAACTATTTCTATAACTTTTTTTCTTGCCATTTATCTTTCCAACTAATTAGTAAACTGATTATGATAACATTAGGGTAACACAAAAATAATTTTTATGCTAATATAAAATTAAATTGTAGGGAAATAAAGGAGATTAGGAATGTCTAACGCAATTGATATAAATGAAGAAAATTTTAAATCAGAAGTTTTAGAAGCATCAACACCAGTTCTTGTAGATTTTTGGGCAACATGGTGTGGACCTTGCAGAAAATTAGCTCCTGTACTTGACGAAATTGCAACAGAAATGGGCGAAAAAGTTAAAGTTGTAAGAGTTAACGCTGATGAATGCTTAAATGTTGCAAAAGAATATTCAATTTCAGGTTTACCAAGTTTACTTGTATTTGCAAATGGAGAACCTGTTGAGAGAATGGTTGGTTTAATGCCAAAATCAACAATTATTAGTAATATCGAAAAACATTTATAATTTAAAATAGATAATAAAAGAGATGGCGAAACGTTTCACGTTTCGCCATCTCTTTTTATCAAAACTTGTTATACTTTTTGATTTTGTTGAGCCTTTTTAGCTTTCTTATCATTTACAAAATCAATAGCTTTATCGACTAAAAATCCGACCCCTAAACCTATTACCGTCGCTCCAATTGTATTTAGAATAGTTGATGCTACTGCACCTTTTTTCATATTTTTTAAGAAATTTTCGGCTGAAAAATCAGGTTTTTCAGTTTTAATCACATCAAGCAACCCACTTCCTGCTTGAGTCAAATTTTGTTTAGCAGTCACATAATTCTTTACAGTTGAATAAGATGCAGCAAGACCAGTTGCAACACCAATACCAGTACCCACCATAGCACCCTTATTAGATTTAGTTTTTAAAAACGATTGAACTTTAGGTTTATCACCATAATTTGCGACTAATGATATTCCCATAAGAATACACCTATAATTTACTACCTACACTAGATGTAAAAACCTTAAAGAAAAATTATTGCCAAAATTCATTAGTCGTTTTACAAACTTTTACAAAATAAAAACCACTATTTCTAGTGGTTTAAAATTCTCTCTCTCTTTAATAATACGTTCGAATTGCCTACACAATCGATTTTCTATATCTATCAACACGTGTTTCTGAAAGAATATTTTTCAATTTCATAATTGCTTGTGCGTGCAATTGACAAACACGTGATTCTGAAACCTCAATAGTTTCACCAATTTCTTTCAATGTCATGTTTTCGTGGTAGTAAAGAACCATAATCATACGTTCACGTTCAGGTAAACGTTGTAATGCTCTTTCAAGTTCTTTCTTAACGTCTTTTTCTTCCATTTCCTCATGTGGAGTTAAAGAACGAGTATCCTCGATGGTATCAATAATTTCCATACTATCATCAGAAGAACCTCTCTTATCATAAATAGAACCAATTGAAGTATCTTCTGAAAGAATTTGGTTAACCTTATCAGGTTCAATACCTAAAAGTTCTCCGACTTCTGTATTTGTTGCTGCACGACCGAATTTTTGACGCAATTCTTCTTGAGCTTGTTTAACGTCTTTAATTTTCTTTCTTGCACTTCTTGGTAAAAAGTCTTGAGAACGGATTTTATCAATAATATTACCTCTGATTCTCATAAGTGCATAAGTTTCAAATCTTGCACCTTTATCAGGGGTATATTTTTCAATGGCATCAATAAGACCCTCAACGCCATAACTTGAAATATCTTCTTCTGCAAAAGTAATAGGCAAAGAAACTTTAACACGGTTTACAACGTATTTTGTTAAATAAATATATTGAACAATAAGAGTATCTCTGACTTTTTTGTTAGATTTGTCGGCAAAATACGTATGCCACAATCTTTCTAACTCTTCGTCAGGAAGTCTTTTTATGTTATTGTAACCGTTATTAATTCCCTCTGTCATCCCTTTATTATTCCAAAAAATAAATAACTTTAGTCTGTTAGATACTTCAATTATATAAAAACCTGATAAAACAACATCGTTTATATGGATGAGATTATGTGAGCGAAATAATAATATCTCTTCGCTCGTGCCTCTGCTCGCTTGAATGAAAATGAGGCTTCCGTGCCTCTGCTAATGCTTCCGTGCTTAATCGCAAATAGTCGAACGTATTATACACAATTACTGTATTAGAGAGTAATCAAAATTTTCTATAGTAAGACCAGCTGGTGGTCCAAAATTGTTTCCTAATAATTTCATCAAACTATCTGTTGATAAATTATCATCATCTTTTTTGTCTTTTGTAGACGTATTTTCTATATCCATATCTAGCATATCAATAGCATCATCAAAAGCTTGCTCAAAAGCCTCAGTTTGCTCTGCTTGAGATGTAGAATTTGCTCCACCAATATTATTTAGGGCAGAATTATTCGTTAGGGCAGGATTAATCAACAAATCCTTGTAATCGTCAATCATATTTGACATAGTGTAATTTTATAAAAACCTCATTGCTATTTACAATTCTATTTTTATCAAGATAACAATTAATTCACATCCTACAATTAATGTATATTTTACTTGATTATTAGCATGGGTTTAGTTATAATAATCACAATAAAAGGAAGTATTAATATGCCATTTACATTTGAAAAACAATCTATTGAAGACGTAATCCTTGTAACACCTAAAGTTTTCGGTGATAACAGAGGATTTTTTATGGAAACTTATAAAAAATCAGATTTTGAAGCTAACGGTATTATGGGCGAATTTAATCAAGATAACCATTCAAAATCATCAAAAGGTGTTCTTAGAGGTTTGCATTACCAAGAACAACCTTATTCTCAAGCAAAAATTGTAAGATGCTTAAAAGGTAGAATTTACGATGTTGCAGTTGATATTAGAAAAGGTTCTAAAACTTTTGGCAAATATGTAAAAGTAGAACTTTCAGAAGATAACAAAAAAATGTTATACATTCCAAAAGAATTTGCACACGGCTTTGTAGCATTAACTGATGAAGTTGAAATTGCATACAAAACTCAAGGCGAATATCATCCAGAAGCCGATAGAGGCGTTATGTGGAATGATAAAGATATTAATATTGATTGGGAAATCGATTTTGAACCAATCCTTTCAGAAAAAGATAAAAAACATCCAACATTAAGCGAAATATAAATATTAAGTATAGGAGAAAATAAAGAATGAAATTATTAGTTACAGGTGGTGCAGGATTTATCGGAAGTTGTTTTGTAAGACACATCCTAAATACATACTCTGATTACAAAGTAGTAAACCTTGATGCACTTACATATTGTGGTAATTTAGAAAACTTAAACGACGTTAAAGATAATCCAAATTATACATTTGTTCACGGCAACATCTGTGACCACGATTTAGTTAGAGATATTATTAAAGACGTTGATTGTGTTGTAAACTTTGCAGCAGAATCACACGTTGACAATTCAATCAAACACCCTGAAATCTTTGTAGAAACAAACGTTCAAGGTACATTGAATTTATTACAAGCTTGTAAAGAATTAGGTATCGAAAGATACTTACAAGTTGGTACAGATGAAGTTTATGGTTCTTTAGGTAAAACAGGTTATTTCTATGAAACAACACCTATTCAACCAAATTCACCATACTCAGCATCTAAAGCAAGTGCTGACTTATTAGTTAGAGCATACTATGAAACATACAAATTACCAGTATTAAATACTCGTTGTTCTAACAACTATGGTCCATACCAATATCCAGAAAAATTAATTCCATTCTTCATTTCACAATTATTAAAAGGTGAAAAAGTTCCTGTATATGGTGATGGATTAAACGTAAGAGATTGGTTATACGTATACGACCATTGTAAAGCTATTGATGTAGTTCTTCACAAAGGTAGAGTTGGCGAAGTTTACAACATCGGCGGACACAACGAAAAAACAAATATGGAAATCACTCACTTAATTCTAGATGCAATGGGTAAAGACGAATCTTCTATCAAATATGTTGAAGATAGATTAGGTCACGACAGACGTTACGCTATTGCTAACGATAAAATCCAATCAGAATTAGGTTGGGAACCATCAGTAACATTTGAAGAAGGTATCAAATTAACAATCGATTGGTATTTAAACAACCAAGATTGGATTAAATCAATCGAAGATAAGAAAGCGAGCTTAGTATAATGAAGATTCTTGTTACTGGTGCAAAAGGTATGCTAGGACAAGATTTGTGTCCTGTTTTAGAAGACGAAGATTTTGAAGTTGTAGAAACAGATATTCATAATCTTGATATAACAGATATTAATCAAGTTGAAAAAATGATTGAAAGTGAAAAACCTGATATGGTGATTCATTGTGCTGGATATACAAATGTTGATTTAGCAGAATCTGAACCTGAAAAAGCATCTAAAATCAACGGTTTAGGCACAGAAAACCTTGCTAAAGTTTGTGGCAAAAATGATATTACAATGATTTATATCTCAACAGATTACGTTTTTGACGGGACAAAAACAGAGCCTTATAAACCAACTGATGAACCAAATCCACAAAGTGTTTATGGCAAAACTAAAAGAGATGGCGAAATTGCTGTTCAAAAATATTGCGATAAGTACTACATCACAAGAACAAGCTGGTTATACGGTCATCACGGCAAAAACTTTGTAGAAACAATGATTTCTATTTCACAAAATCCAGAAGTAAAAGTTGTAAATGACCAAACAGGTTGCCCAACTTGGACAATGGAATTGTGCAACGGCATTGTTAAATTAATCAATGAAGAAGCACCTTATGGCATTTATCAAGTTTGTGGGTCAGAACCAACAACTTGGTATGATTTTGCAAAAGAAATTTATAAACTAATGAAATTGGACGTAAATTTAAAACCTTGCAAAACAGAAGAATTTCCACGACCAGCAAAAAGACCAACATATTCAGCAATGGACAACAACGGCATTTGCAGAAATTGGAAATTGGCACTAAAAGATTATTTAAAATTGAGAGATTAACTTTTAAATAAATCTTATTTGGAGTAAACTTTTTGTATGTTTTTTAAAAAATATAAAAATCACTATAGCTTAAACTTTTTTGCAGCTTGTGGCTGGATAAATCTTTTTGGATTTTTAACTTCTTATCTAGGTCAACTTATTGCAGAACTGTTTGAAAGAAACGAATCTTTAGATGCTATTGTTCCATCTTTAATCAGTATTAACTGGTTTTTCGTGATTTATGCTACCGTGACATTTTTTATATTTATGATTGAAAACTTTTACGAAATAAAAATAAACAATGCAAAATTTTTGAATAATATTTTTATGGACATATTGAGAGTTTTAGGAACTATTCTAGCTTCAATACCATTCTTTTTATTGTTTGCTGCATTTTTATTTTTAAAATTTTAATAACTAAAAAGAGAGGAAAACTAATTTATGAAAGGTATAATATTAGCAGGTGGAGCTGGAACTAGACTTTATCCAAGCACTATGGTTGTATCAAAACAATTATTACCAATTTATGATAAACCAATGATTTATCACCCTATTTCTGTATTAATGCTTGCAGGGATTAGAGATATTTTAATCATCTCAACACCAAAAGATTTACCAAACTTTGAAAAACTTTTAGGTGACGGTTCTCAATTTGGTTTAAGATTTCAATACAAAGAACAACCAAGCCCAGACGGACTTGCTCAAGCTTTCATATTAGGTGAAGAATTTATTGGAGATGACTCTGTTGCACTTATTTTAGGTGATAACATTTTCTATGGTCCAAGATTCTCAGGCACATTGAAATACACAGCAAAACAAACTCAAAAAGAGGGTGGTGCAACAGTATTTGCATACCACGTAAAAGACCCTCAAAGATTTGGTGTTGCTGAATTTGATAAAAAAGGTAAAGTATTATCTCTAGAAGAAAAACCAAAAGAACCTAAATCTAATTACGCTGTAACAGGTTTATATTTCTATGATAACAAGGTTGTAGAATATGCTAAAAACTTAAAACCATCTGCAAGAGGCGAACTAGAAATTACAGATTTGAACAAAATCTATCTTGAACAAGGCAAATTAAATTGCGAAGTTCTATCAAGAGGTTTTGCTTGGCTTGATACAGGAACTCACGCTTCACTTCTTCAAGCTGGACAATATATTCAAACTATTGAAGAAAACCAAGGTATCAAAATTGCTTGTCTTGAAGAAATTGCATACAGAATGAAATTTGTATCAAGAGAACACTTGAGAAAACAAGTTGAACAATATAAAAATAATGAATATTACGATTATATTAAACGCCTAATTGAAGCAGAATAGAGGACAAGTTGAAAAGAATTTTAATTACAGGCGGTGCAGGATTTATAGGAAGTCACTTATGCGAAAGATTAATAAATGACGGAAATGATGTTATTTGTTTGGATAACTTTTTTACAGGTTCAAAAGACAATATTAGACACCTTATCGGTAACGACCACTTTGAACTTGTAAGACACGATATTACTAGAGAATACGTGGCAGAAGTTGACCAAATTTATAATCTAGCTTGCCCAGCAAGCCCTGTAAGTTATCAATATAATCCTATCAAAACTATTGAAACTTCAGTTCTTGGTGTAACTCACATGTTAAACTTGGCAATTCCTTGTCAGGCAAGAATTTTACAAGCCTCAACAAGTGAAGTTTATGGTGATCCCACAGTACATCCTCAAGTAGAAAGTTATTGGGGAAATGTAAACCCTATCGGCATTAGAAGTTGTTACGATGAGGGTAAACGTTGTGCTGAAACCTTGATGATGGATTATCATCGTCAAAAAGGTGTTGATATTAGAATAATCAGAATTTTCAATACTTATGGTCCAAATATGGACATCAATGACGGTAGAGTAGTTTCTAATTTTATTGTACAAGCTTTAAAAAATGAAGATATAACTATTTATGGTGATGGCTCTCAAACTCGCTCATTCTGCTACGTTTCAGACCTTATCGAGGGTATGATTAAAATGATGAATAACGAGGAAGATTTCATTGGACCTGTAAACCTTGGAAATCCGTCTGAAAGAAGTATTTTAGATTTTGCGAAAATGATTATAGAAATGACAAATTCTAAATCAAAAATTATTTATAAACCTCTTCCAAGTGATGACCCTATTCAAAGAAAACCTGATATTTCACTTGCGAAAGAAAAATTAAACTGGCAACCAACAGTAGATATAAAAGAGGGTATTTCAAAAACAATTGAATACTTTGATAAAAAATTAAAGGAGAATAAATGAAAGGTATAATATTAGCAGGTGGAGCTGGAACTAGACTTTACCCAGCATCTTTGCCAATATCAAAAATTTTACTAACAATATACAATAAACCAATGATTTATTATCCATTGTCAACTTTTTTGAGAGCCGGAATAAAAGATATTCTTATCATCACAAACGAAGCTGACTATGAGAATTTTAGAAAACTTTTAGGCGATGGCTCACAATTTGGTATAAATATCAAATACAGAATACAATACGTGCAAAAAGGTATTGCAGATGCCTTCTTAATTGGTGAAGATTTTATTGAAAAAGATTCTGTTGCACTTATTTTAGGTGATAATATTTTCTACGGCAAAGATTTTGGTCAATTAATGAAGAATGCTATCGCTAAAAACGAGGGTGCAACTGTGTTTGGATACAAAGTTCCTGACCCTGAAAGATTTGGCGTTGTAGAATTTGACGAAAATCAAAAGGCAATTTCACTAGAAGAAAAACCTCAAAATCCAAAATCAAACTATGCAGTAACAGGTTTGTATTTCTATGATAGTAACGTTTGCAAGTATGCAAAAGAACTTAAACCATCTGCTAGAGGTGAATTAGAAATTACTGATTTAAATAAAATTTATCTTAAAAAAGGAAAACTTAATGTTGAACTTTTAGGCGAAGACTTTGAATGGCTTGATACAGGAACACACGATTCTATGTTAGAAGCTTCAAATTACGTTCAACAAGAAGAGGTTAAAGGTAATTCTATTGGCTGTATTGAAGAAATAGCTTACAAAGAGGGCTTTATCACAGCAAAAGATTTATGGAAAAACTTAGAAAAATACGGCGACAAAAATGAATATTATAACAACATAAAAAAATTACTTGTTGCAACAAAATAAAATAAATAATAAAATTTATATAGGTGTTCATGGAACTAATGACCCTAAAGTATTTGATGGTTATATAGGTAATGGAGTAGATATATATAGACCCTCTACTTATAAACATCCTAAAACGCATTTCCAATATGCAGTCAATAAATACGGACCAAAAGCTTTTATAAGAACTACTTTGCAAACTTTCGATAATAAAGAATCTGCATATAAATTAGAGGAAGAATTAGTGAATGAAGATTTTTTAAATAGGTCTGATGTATATAATTTGGAATTAGGAGGAAAGTTTCATAATATGCGTTCTATAAAAAGAAAAGTTTATATGTATAGTTTATCAGGAGAATTTGAGAAGGAGTTTGATGGAGTAATAGACGCAGTTCATTTTCTAGATCCAAATGCTAAATCGGGAGGACATTTACCTAGAGCAATTAAAAATAATCATCAATTTTTAGGTCATTTATTTTCCTATAATAAAGTTGATAAATTAATTAATTTAGGGAAACATCTAAAGAATAGAGAGGTAGTAGAACAACCTTATAGTGGTAAAAAAGTAGGGCGATATGATGATGATTTAAATCTTTTAGAAACGTTTGATACTATGACTGATTGTGTGAAAGCAGGATATAAAAATGCTAAACTGGTAGCTTTAGGTAAGCGCAGCCATTGCAAAGGATATATTTTTAAATATTTAGATTAAGATATAGTCAGTACCTATAGAAATATAGGATAAATACGTATTGCAAATACCAAAGTAATATCTCACGTTTCCGTGGTTATATTACTCAGTTCCGTAATGACGAAACATATTCAGCTTTATATGCTGCTATGGAAGATACCTTTGTAAATATTTCACAGGGTAAAGGTAACGGAGCTATGCAAGAGACTGTTTATAGAATGGACAAGAAGGAGAAAGTATTACTTGAAAACTTCATGTTCGTTAAGAATAATGGCTTGTTATTTAACAAGAGTTCCATTGATAAAAATGGAAAATCTACAATTTCTGATCCGGACACAGGAAGACCAATATATATTGGTCCGGGTTTGATTCCACAAATTGAAGCTTATGCTGATAAGTATGCTTATAATAAGATGACAGTGGATGTTCTTAACACTATTGTTACTACTATGGCATAGAAAGCTAATAATCCTAAAGGAAATAAGTGGTTATTCGTTATGAATGAAAAGGCTGATGCTGATATTACTACAACTTTAGGAGAATATTTGCAAAGCTTCCATACAGATGGAACATTCTTATATTCTATGAAGGCTAATGGAGAAGTAGAAGTGGGAGCTAAAGGTTATACTTCTTACAACTACTTAGGTAATACATTAGTCTTTACTGTCGATAGGGCTTTCTCTCGTGAATATGGAAACGAGAAAGGATTTATAGCTTGTATCGACCTTAGTCCAGATGATTCTACTGGAAAGCCGGGCGTTGCACAATTTACTTTCAAGAATGGTGAGTTCATTCAGAATAAAGTATTAGGCGTAGGGGGTGCTGACGGTTTATCATCTGGAGAAGTTTCTAGTGCTATTGCAGCTAGTAAACTTATTGTATGGGGATAAAAATCCGCTATGTTCCCGTAAAATTCCTTTAATTGCTGGAAGGTTCTTATGAAATAATCAGCAGCCAAGACCTTTAATAGGTAAGGTTCAACGACTATCTCGAAAGAGAGTAGGAATAATATATTCCGAAATGGGGAATAGCTTATTAAGCTAAAGATATAGTCTGTGCACATTACGATGTGAAATCCAATAACAAATGGCGGTATTGGAGTATTCAATCCTTACAAATCCTTCATTGCACGTGAAGTGTAATAAAAAGACAATGTTAGTTTTACTATAAATATAGTAAACAACAATAATTAAGATAAAAGTAGGCAGTAATTCTGCCTACTTATATTTTTGTATTTGATAATAAGAATTAATATGGCATAGGAATTTAATGATAATATTGTAATTTTACGCAGTGTTTATAGTAAAGTAGGTTCTAATATAACTATAAATCCTTGTAGAGACAAAGAGACTGGAGCATTTCCTGACTGTGTACGAAGAGTAGATGACAGAGGAAATATGATTCTCTCTGAGTCTGATAAAGAGAGAATGAGTTCTGGACAAATTTACTTAGTCGCTGAAAATGCTAAAATTAAGATTCATGATGGTATTCAATTTAATCTCTCTAATATGAGAGAAAGAGCTTTATGGGAATGTATTAAAAATTGTTCTTATATTGCCCCTGACCGTTACGCTAAGGATGCTAATGGTAACTACTTAATTGATGGTACTATGGGTTGGAAAAATCCTCATCCTCGTTATGGTCTTGCTGAATACTATGTAGAACATCCTGGACTTGATTCTGTACGTAGAGTTAAGAGAACTGAATTATTATCAAAAGCATTAAAATATGTTATTGATGATAGTAGAGAAGGAAGAATTACAAGAGCTAAAATACTTGGAAAGAAAATGGATAATATTCCTGATGCAGATGTTACCGATTTCTTAATCCAAATCGCTATGAAAAAGCCTGAGAAAATTATTTCTCTTTATGAGGATTCCAAGTCTAAGATGCGTATTCTTTTAATTGATGCACGTGAAAAAAATATCATTATATTAAAGGACAATTTGTTATGGTTTAATACTGATGTTTTAGGAGCTACAGATGATGCAGCAGTGGATTGGTTAATTAATCCTAATAATGCTAAATTAGTTGGACTAATAATGAGAGCTACTTATCCACAATTATATGTTAAAGCTGATGATACTGTAAATCCTAAGAGTACCGCAGATGAAAAAAAAACTAAATAATGAATTTTAGTTATGACCGCTAGACAAATTCTAGAATCTTGTTTAATTGAATTATCTAAATAGCACGCTCCTAGTATGCGTTTAGATGAATTTAATTACTATATAAATAAAGCTGTTAATCAATATATAAATAAACGTTATAATATTTATGACGTAAATCAACAAACTACTGATGATTTAAGAGTATTAAAAGCTACAGCAGTTTTAACTCCAAAAGCTTCTGATATATATACTACAGCAGGTATTACACAATTACAAAGTGATACTTTATACGCAAATGCTAAAAATCCTTATGGAGCAGTATTTGAAATAAATCTTCCTGATGATTATTTACATATGCTTAACTGCATTTGCATATATACTTTAAAGAAATAGCATAAATGTTGGGATGCAAATTCTGATGTAGCTTTTGCTGCTAAAAGACTTACTTCTGATAGTTGGTCTACTATTATGAATGATTTTTATAATAGACCTCTTCCGTGGAGACCTTATTATTACATTCATAATGTAAATACATCTAATGATATTCCTACAAATCCATATACTGCTCCTACAACTAAAGGTTTAGGTACAGGAACTGATGGCTCTAAAAAGTAGGATTCAACTGATGGTGAGGCTAATTTCACTAGAACTATAAAAATTGGAACTACTGATTAGTCAGTAGTAGAAAAGAATGCACCATTTAGATATGGTAATAGTTCTACTGTAAGATGTGAAATTAGATACGGGCATGATACTTCAGTGTTTGAACTTACTAAAGTAGCTGTTGATTATATAAAGGCTCCTCAGTATGTAAGACTTACATAGGAACAAATGGATTTAACAGAGGACACTTCACAGATTATGGAGTTTCCAGATTATGTATGTCAAGAGATTATAAACGAGTTGGTACATTTAGTTATGGAACACGATGCTGATCCTAGATTACAATCTAATATACCTATTTCACAATCTATTGCTTAGCCAGCTCAACAATAGGATTAGCCTCAATAGGCTCGTAGACAATAATTAAATTAATTTAAATTATGTTTTAGTTTACAACAACTACAGTAATTAACAGTGCTAAGGATTATACAAATCCAAGTGTAGACCTTTTTAAAGGAGACTCTAATTATTTCGATGTAAAGAGAGTTAACAGATTTAAAGTAAAGAACATTCGTTTTGTTTATAAACAAGACCCTGTAGCTCAATCTAATGCTGTAGCTACTATTGATATGTCTAAGATTAAGACCGTTCTCACTACTAATAAAGCTACTAAAGGTACATTCAGAGTAGAAATTTATGTACATTTAGCACAAAGTAATAACAATCCTTTATATTCTAATACTTGGGTTGTAAAAGGTCGTCCTTGGACATTTGAGTTTACTGCAACTTCTACAGAAGAGGCTTCTGCTATTGTAGATAAAGTACTCAAAATGATTAAGAAGTTTAAGTTGTTTATGATGGACACTGAGCAGCTTAAAGCAACTAAGGATAGTACTAAATTAGTGTTAACTGCGCAAGACCCTTATCAAATCTTTTCTAAAGTTGAACTTCAGTATTTTGACCCTAATATCGGAACTACTACTGGCTGCTGCACTCCTAGAGGTGCTTATGCTCCAGTTGAGGATTATGGTGTAACAGATGTTGCTACTATTACTCCAGGTAATGAAGGCTTTGGTACATTTGAATGGATTATGCGTAATCTTAGACTCCCTACAGCAGAGCAAACTAGATGGAATGCCCTCTACCAAGATGATAGACCTATTGTAGGTGCTACTTATACTCAGTATACTTTAGAGTATTGTACAAATAGAGGTATTCTTGGTGGTGATGCTGTAGGCGAGGAAACAAAGAGTGTTACAACTCATGTATTCTTCGTAAATCAAGCTGTAAAAGAGCAGTTTGAAGCAGCCCTTACAGCAGCAGGTATTACTCCATTGACTCCTACACAAGAAGCTGGAGAAACTGATGCTGAGGTAAAAGCTAATACTGTAGCAGCAGATTTAACAGCTTTTAAAGCAGAAGTTGAAAAAACTTACGCTAAGAAATCTGATAAGTAATTTTAATTTGAATATTTAAGAGGCGAAGGCAGTATTGCCTCCGCCTTTTTTATTATATATGATATTAGACAAACTAGCTTCAGCTATTAGGAATGATGTAGTAGGAGGTCTTAGAGGTTATCATACTAATATGTCAATGTCTCTTGATCAAATTAAAGATGACATCATTGATATGAGACTTTAGGTAATAAAAGAATATAGTTTAAAAGGAATTTTACCTTATAAAGACTTACTTACTGAAATAAATTGTATTCCTGTAGATTGTAAAAATATAGAAAATTGTAGATGTAAAAAAGAATTTGGAACTCCTACTATGCACTTTGAAATACCTCAATTATTAAACGATTATGGTGCATAGGCAATACAATATATAGGTTCTACTGATAAATAGTTACCATTTATTTGGTATACTTCTTTACCTTCGTTTACTTATAGTAAATATAGAAGACGTAAGATAAGCAAACCTTTAGTATTTATAGATACTACTCCAAATGAAAATGGTATGTATGATTGCTGGGTATTTAATGCTCCACTATTAAAAGAAGTTTCAGTAATTGCTATATTTAAAGATCCTAGACAACTTGAAAGATATAGTTGTTGTTCCTCTGAAACATTGGAAGATGATAACTTTAATTTTATTAATAATGAAATAAAATAGAGATTAACAAAATTAAAGTTATACTACTATAGACAAGTTGCTCCACCTAATTTACCAAATAATCAAGAATATGCAGCTGGTTGATTTTCATTATCCGTTAGTTCTTTTACAATAGATGTATGGACTAGAGCTTCAAGAAGAAGATTATGAAGAACTAGCTCTAGTATGTTTTGAAAACATAGGAAATAAAAGAACTAGAGTTTATAAATATATAGGAAATATAGATTGTAATAATACATTAGAACTTCCTTGTAATTGTTATGAAGATGATATAGAAGCAGTATTATTTCCAGGAGAGGATTGGAATAGAACAACTAATAAACATGACTATGGAGATTTAAATTCTCATTGGACTGAGGAATATATAGAGGCATTTAAACATAATACTAATATATTATATGGACATGGTCATTTCGCTAAATATTAGTATTGGGATCATGCTTTACATTTTGAAAATGCAGCGGGAATGCCAGTATTAGTAATTTATCATGGGGAAATATTAGATGATAATGGATTACCTGAATTAACTAATGATGAGGCTGTAGCTATTGCTGATTACTGTGCATATTGGACACTATTTAAGAGGTCTATTAGTACTAATAATCCTAATATAATGCAAATGGCTTAGCAAATTGAACTAAAATTAAATAAACATTTGGACGCTGCTAGAGTGCCTAATCATATTAATCAAAATGAAATGAATGAGATACTAGATGCTAAAGCTAGCTGGCATAGACATACTTATAATAAATCTACTAAAAGACAATGAGATATGCTTTAGGGTATGCATTTACTCTTAAAGACTTGTACACTAAATTTCCTTTTTAGAAATTAAAATTTAATGGGTGCTCTTTTGAACATATATTTAAGACAGCAGATTTAGCTATTATTTGTTCTAGAATAATGTATTATTGTGTAAAACTAGTAATAACGGATATTATTAGAAATAATGTTACTTTTATCTTACCAACCGGTAAGAGATATGCTGAAATATATGTGAGAAGAACTTCTAAAGAAGAATTTATACATAGAAGATAGAAAGGGGGAGACTAGGAAATTGATTTCTTAGAAACTAACTTTACTACTTACAAGTTATCTTTTAGATGGATGGGAAAATATTTAATGAGGTCAAAACCTTGTTATGTAGGAGCATCTTTAAAAAATGAATTTATAAACAATATAAATAACGGGATGAAATACTGCTAATGCAAGTAAAAACTATAGATGATTATTATGAATAGGTTTATGCTAAATTCCCTTTCATTCCTCATTCTGATATATAGAGAATTTTAAAATATGGATGGAGATATATTTATTTAATTAATAGTAGAGGAGGTGATATACTAATAAATCATCATGATTTTTGGTTTTATATGGGGAAAATATGCACTCATCCTTTACGACATTTTTATAAATATTATAAAAAATTAGCATTTAAGATAAGAACTCTAAGTATATGGAATAAAAAGAAATATGATGGTCATTATTATTTTGGAATTACTAAATTACAATATGAAAAGATTTAGCAATCTAAAAATATTAAAGGAAGACCTAAAGTTAAATTTAACTACGGAAATGTAATTCTATATAAATATTTTGAGGAATGTAAAGTAGCACAGCCTTTAAAATCATATTTTTATAAAATCCCTTATCCTTTAGACGTTGGAAATACAAGATATAGACCTAATTTTATAAGTAAAGATGCTGAACTGATATTTAAAAGAAATCCTTTAAAATTTAATGATTTATCAGTAACTAATACTAAATATGAATTTATAAATGCAAGCACAAAATACATTCAACGAAGGGATGGTATTGGATAGTCATCCATTAATGACTCCTAATACTGTATTGACAGATGCTTTAAATGCCACTCTTGTTACTATGAATGGTAATGAGATGGTGTTATAGAATGATATGGGTAATGCTAGAGTGGAAAATGCTAAACTTCCTCCAGGATATATTCCTGTAGGTATGAAAGAATATGGTGGAATTATTTATATAGCTTGTTATAATCCAACTACTAATAAAAGTTAGATAGGTTGTTTTCCTTCACCTCAAAGATAGAAAACTGCTACCCAAATATCGGAAATAACTCCTACTTTTAAATTCCCTGATGTTACTTTTATAGAAGAATAGAATGGAGAAAATTGGTATAAAATTAATAGTCTTTTAACTAAGTGTGAAATTTTTCCTAAAGGAACTATTATTAGATCTGGAGATAAGTTTTCTGTAGGGTTATCTATAGCCGATATATTTGGCACAAATGATTCTAATTATACTGGGGAACATTATATATCTAATTATAATAATGTAGAAAATGGATTAGTGACGACTCCGATGAACAGGATGTATACTTTTGGAATAGCTACTCTTGATAATAATGGACAACTAAGAGATATTACTAGTTAGTTAAAACGTTATAAAGACGGAAATCAAATTTAGTTTTCTAATATTGATTCTGATTTATATAAATTTAATTGTGGATATTGGCAAAATGAAATGTCTACAAAAGATAAAGATGGATTAGTATCTTCGGAATTAATGGATTAGACTAATGTTTAGAGTAAATTAAATACTTATAATAGTAAATTATTTGGTAGATTATTTTTATATGCCAAATATAATGTAATAGACAATGTAGATATAAGTGTTGTTGGTTATAAAAAATCTGATGTATCTAGCAGTATTAAAAATCCTATTTATTCAAATACAAAATCTCAAGAAGATGAAAATAATAATATTAAAATTGATTCTTCTGTAGTTCTTCTTATATATGCAAATTACAAATATAATTGTCCAGATGGATCATCTTTTTTAAATGGTAAAAATTTAGTAGACCCCTATGAAGGATATAAATATTATTTTGATAAATATGACAAAAGTATTATTAGGGGTTTATTATTAACTTTAAAAATAAATAATAATATAACACAGTAGCTATTAAACTTTGATATTCCATTAGAAAATAATGAGTGGTATACTGTTGGTTACGGTTATCCTGTGTATGACCCTATTACTAATTTATATTCTTTTTCTTAGTTATTTACAGTTCCTATTAATATTCTCTCGGACCAACATATAGAATGGAATATTACTCCAATTATGAGATTTTTTGACGGAGGATTAATAGAAGGAGGGCAACTTCCAGATAAAGGAACTAATGGTAGCTTAAATACCGGAAATATAAATTCAGGAGTAATGAGACTAAATACTTGGAACTATTATATTAGCGGCAGTAGAATAAATCTACGTTGGGGTTATGAATCTTATCCTAGAGATAATGATGTTATTAGTGATATTACTTTTTCTTTCTATGATATAGCCACTGGAGAAATTAAATTAAATCAAGATGGTACTATAAATTCAGGAAGTATTCCTAGATGGACTTATATTACTAAAAATAGACTTAGTTATAATGGTACTTTTTCTGAAAATTTTGATATAAATAATTTTATATCAAATAAAGATAGCGTTAATATATTTACTCCTAATAAACTATTTTATGTAAGAATTTCATATACTTATAATGGTATTCCTAAAGAAGATTATAGATGGATGTTAATAACTGGGTTATATAATCCTTCTTATTGGGGAACTGAAGAATACTCAAGCATTTAGGATTATAATGATTTCCTAAAATGTTATTATATATCAGATAATAAATATTATATT
>DBIX01000039.1:0-570 GCA_002297005.1 Cyanobacteria bacterium UBA791
GTCAGGCAATGCCTGACCTACTACTTTAGAATTACGTTCTAAAATATTACCAACCAAAATAATCAATTACTGCATCAACAAAACTTGCTCCCAAAAGCATTAGAGCACTACCGTCTTTTGGATTACTACCTGATGTAACAGTATGTCCTTGATTTTTCTGTCTATTTGACAATGCTTTGTTCCAACAGTCTTTAAAAGTTTTTTTACTTTTGCTAGAGGATTTACCATATAATACCTCAGTATTGTCTTTTAAATTGTTTGAATCAAAGATTTTGCCATCTTTATCATCAAGTGTAGCTGTGTTTAATGAATCTACATTCGCCTTAACATTTGTATTTAATGTTTCTGCTTTTCCATTATTTTTTGCAGTATTATTTTTTAAAACGTTACCCGCTGTTAAACTACCAAAATTATTATTTAAATTTCCGATACCCATATACACACTCCTTTTATTCTGTATATTCTCTTTATCGGCAAATTTTTATATAACTTTAGCGCTTTTATTTGTTTATTAATTTTTATTACATTAAAATATCCAGTCTGTATATAAAACGGCGGGTGCGATAAAAT
>DBIX01000039.1:725-967 GCA_002297005.1 Cyanobacteria bacterium UBA791
ATTAAGTATCTTACTTCGTCACCGAATTCATATACAACACCAAATACACCTGAAACAGCTAATTTAGCGATATCGTAAACGCCGTAACCGATAGTTACAAAACCTTTACCGAAGCTTCTTAAACCAGCCATTGGTTCTAATGAAGCTGTGTTAGCCATTGTATTTGATAAGTTGTCACCTAATCTTTCAGTACCGTTTGAAACTACGTTAGCAGCAGCTGAAACTGAACGACCAGCAACACC
>DBIX01000039.1:1123-7539 GCA_002297005.1 Cyanobacteria bacterium UBA791
TGAATTTAACTTTTACATAACCAGGGTTTTTAACACCAGGTCTTACAACTTCTACAACTTCACCTTTAACTTTTGAGCCAACTGCGTAGCAAGCGCCAGCAACTTTAGCATCTTCAGTTGTTACTGCGTAGAATGTGTCGCCGATGTTAGAGTGTCTAGCATCAACTCTTTCTGACATTTTAACTTTTACAGCACCTAAGTTTGAGCCGTTTAAGAATTTAGCATTGTAGTATTTGCTTACGCTTAATGCACAAACTAATTTGTAAAGTTGTTCTGTTGATAAATATTTTTGACTAGCAACTTTGTCTAATTCTGGAAGGTTGTTTAAGATACCTGATTCCATAACTTTGATTGTTGCTTTTGTTGCCCATGCAGGGATTTCTTGCATTTCGTATTTGTTAACTAATTTGCCAACTGTTTTAGCTTGTGGTTCGTTGCTTAACAATTGAGCGAATGTAGCGAATACTTCAGCTTTTGTAATTTTTTGTTCTGGGCGGAAGTTTTTATCTGGGTAACCAATCATAACGCCAGCGCCTAATGCTCTGTAGATGTAAGGTTTAGCCCAATTTGCGTTTACGTCTTTGTATTGGTATCTTGTTTTAACTGTTGGTAAGTTTAAACCTTCAGCCATTGCGTGTGCCATTTCTGAACGTAAAACAGGTTTTTTAGGGTCGAATTTACCGATTAATTTTTCTAATTTTGACATCAAGTTTTTAGCCATTGAATCGATAACTACGTTTTCTTTGCCTTGTACTGATAAATCAGAATCTGATTTCAATACTTTGTCGCCTACTAGGTAAACACCTTCAGCTTGAGTAGATTGTACTTGCGTACCAAACATTGTTGGGTGTGCGTATGCTTGAACTGTTGCAGTACCAGCAGCGTGAGCTGATGTTGCAATCATTAAAGCAGCCACAGTCGCAAATAATGATTTGAATAATTTCATTTTTTGTCTCCTTTTTATATACACATGACAATATGATTTACGATATACAATATCAAGACTTATTATCCATGAAAAGATAAAAAAAGACAAGAATTGTTTAGAAATTTTAAAGATTTTTTAATATATCCAAAAAAATATATAATCATATTATGAACAGACACGTTATTAAATTCATCAGAAGGGTAATTCACGGTAAATCTCTTTGGCAAGCACTACTAATAGGGGTTATAACAGGTTTTCTTATTGTTGCTTTCAATAGTTCAATTAGTTGGACATTCAATTATATTCAGAGTTTCACGCTTCATAATCCTCAAAGAATATGGATATTACCACTTATAACCACTTTAGGCGGTTTGATTTCTGGGCTATTAGTGTTTAAATTCGCACCCGAAACTCGTGGAAGCGGAATTCCGTATGTTAAGTTATGTTTAGCTAACTACGGGAAACTTACAAGAATTAGAAGCATTTTTGTTAAGTTTTTCGCAGGTCTTGCCGCTATCGGTTCTGGTTTATCACTTGGTAGAGAAGGTCCTAGCGTTCAATTGGGTGCCGGTGCCGGTGCTTTAGTTGGAAAATTATTCAACGCAACGGGATTTAACAAGGACAAACTTATTGCAGCCGGTGCAGGTTCTGCCATTGCGGCGACTTTTAACGCTCCAATTGCAGGCACAGTTTTTGTTTTGGAAGAATTAATCCATAAATTTTCTTACATGATTTTGTTACCAACAATGGTTGCAGCCGTTGTAGCATCTGCTATTGCGCGTGAATGTTTAGGAAACAATCCAGCCTTCAATATAATTATGACAAGTGCAGATTTGAACTTTAAAACAATAGCTGTATGTCTTATTCTTGGCGTTTTAGCAGGTGTTTTGGGTGTAATGTTCGCCCGAACAATTTTGATTACAAATAAAATTTACACACTTTTGAATAAAATTCCTAATTGGGCAAAACCAGCTCTTGCAGGCTTAATCATCGGTTTAATCGGTGTAATTTTGCCTCAAGTAATGGGTTCAGGTAATTTGACCGTAGAAAGCCTTTTACAAGGCAACATTGGGTTGAAACTTGTACTTGTAATTTTCATCGTTAAATTCTTCGTAACTCCAATATGTTTCGGCTCTGGAGCTGCGGGCGGTATTTTCTTGCCAACCTTGATGTTAGGCGCATTTTTGGGATATTTAACAGGCGGATTAAGTCATTTTATCGGTTTGACAGTTAACCCAATCGCCTTTGGTGCAATCGGTATGGCTGCATTTCTTTCAGCCGTTGCGAGAACTCCAATTACAGCGGTAATTATGGTTTTTGAAATGACAGGCGGATATGCGACTATCTTGCCAATTATGCTAACTGCCGCTATTGCGGACGTTGTAGCTGAAAAAATGGCACATAGACCTATCTACTCAACTCTTGCTATTCAGCAACTAAAAAATGAGAAAAAGGTTTAAGCATCTTGTTTTAAGCGCCAATGTAGGATTAAAATTGCCAATATAATTACTGATGAGCCTAAAATAAAGTTCAAAACATCTATTTTTTCGTGAAAAATTAAGATTGAAAAAAGAACGCCAAATGGAATTTTCAAGTTGTTCATAATTGCTAAAGTCGAACTTTTAACGTATTTTGAGCCTTTATTCCATAGGTAAAAGCCTATTCCTGTTGGAACTACACCAAGATAAAGTATCGCCAACACTTGCAAATAAGTTAATGAAGTAGTTGCCATTTCGTTGTTTGCAATTACAAACGGCATTATCAAGAAAAACGCACCCAAATAAGCACTTGCCATAAGGTTTTCTGATTTTATTTCGTCTGGAATAAACTTTTTCCACAAGACTTGACCAAGTGCAAAGGTACAATTTGAAGTTTCCATTAACAAAACACCTTTAACAATTTGAGAGAATTCTAAATTTTGCCAAACAACAATTCCTGCGCCCAAAACAGACATTAAAATACACAAAATATAGACAAATTTGAACCTATCACCAAATAGAGATGCCCAAATTGCAACAAAAACAGGAGTTGTAGTCGTTAAAAGTGCAACCTCGTTTCCCTGCAAAAATTTAAACGCTTTTAAAAAAGCAAAATACATTACACCAAACTGAATCATTCCGATAAAAAATGCTTTTAAGTGGTCTTTGCAGGTAAATTTTCTGACAAAAGGTAAAAAAATTACGAAGGCAAAAAGTAATCTAAGCATTACGACAAAATCTGTCGGCAACATACTTAATTGGCTTTTGATAAGTCCAAATGATAATGAAAAACATACTGTTGCGATTAAAAGGTATAACATAATTCCAACTTTTCTTTTATAATAAAAATGTAAAAAACTTTACATCATAACATATTTAAGGTAGCATAAAAAAGAGGAGTCTGCATGGAAAACTTAAAATATAAAAGAATTTTATTAAAAATCAGCGGTGAAGCATTGTTAGGAGAACAACAGTTCGGTATTGATTATAAGCCCGTTGAATTTATTGCTGAAGAAATTAAACAAATCCACGAAATGGGCGTAGAAGTTGCCGTTGTAGTCGGTGGCGGAAACATTTTCAGAGGAATGAAAAACAGCGCTCGTTTAGGAATGGATAGAGCTTCAGGCGATTATTTAGGTATGTTGGCAACAGTTATGAACGCTCTTGCCCTACAATCAGCACTTAAAAAGATTGACGTATCTTGCAGAGTTCAATCTGCAATTGATATGAACCAAATCGCTGAACCTTATATCAGATTTAAAGCAAACAGACACTTGGAAAAAGGTCGTGTTGTAATATTTGCCGCAGGTACAGGCAACCCATTCTTTACAACTGATACAGCAAGTGCCTTAAGAGCATCTGAAATTGATGCACAAGTAATGTTAATGGCTAAAAACGGTGTTGACGGTGTTTACACTGATGACCCTAACGTTAACAAGGACGCTAAGAAGTTAGAAAACATTGATTATGATGAAATTATCAAACACGATTTGAAGGTTATGGACAGATCAGCTTGCGATTTATGCCAACAAAACAACATTCCAATCATCGTTTTCGATTTCAAAGCAAAAGACGCAATCAAGAGAATCATCTTGGGCGAAAAAGTCGGAACTTATGTAGGTAAACAATAATAAGAAAGAGGTAAACAATGTCAGAAGCATTAGATACATTATTCAAAAACGGTACAGAGAAAATGGAAAAAGCCATTAACCAATTACACCGCGAATTTTCAACAGTTAGAACAGGTCGTGCAAACCCTGCAATGTTGGACAAAGTTATGGTTGAATATTATGGCGCTCCAACTCCATTAAAACAAATGGCTCAAGTTACAGTATCAGAAGGTACTTCTCTTGTAATCGCTCCATTTGATAAATCAATTTTAAAAGAAGTTGAAAAAGCAATCATCAAGGCTGAATTAGGTGTTGCTCCTAACAACGACGGTGTTTCAGTAAGATTAAACTTCCCACCTTTAACTGAAGAAAAAAGAAAAGAAATCACAAAAGACGTTAAAAAATTCGGTGAAGAAGCTAAAGTTCAAGTAAGAAACGTTCGTCGTGATATGACTGATGAATTGAAAAAATTAGAAAAATCTGAAAACTTACCAGAAGATATGGTTAAAGACAATCAAGACAAAATTCAAAAATTGACTGACAAATACACAGCCATTATCGACAAAGAAGTTACAGAAAAAGACAAAGAGGTTATGACAGTATAATGAAAAACTCAGCTCTAAGAGTAATTACAGGTTGGATTTTAGGGTTAATCGCTCTAGCATGTATTATTTTCGGTGGCTTACCACTGTTAATTTTGCTAGCTATAATTACCTTCTTAGCATCGAAAGAGTTCGTTCAAATATTAGAGCATAAAGGTTTTTATCCAAGTTTAAAAGTAATTGTAGTAGCAGATGTAATTTTTGCGGTTCTTGCTTACTTCAATTGCTTCCACTTGGTACCATTAGCTTTTACAGCCGGTACAATGATTGCCTTTATGTGGGTATTATTTAAGGGTAAACAACCTTACACTGCAAACGTTGCAACAACAATCGTAGGCTTTGTTTACAGCGGTTGGTTTCCATTACATCTTTTATTTTTAAGAGATTTAGGCACAACAAATAATACCTCTTCATTACAAATGATTTTGAAAACTGACTTTATGAATGCAGGTTTAGGATATGTAATTTTCATGTTCTTGCTTGTAATTTTCACAGATGTTGGTTGTTATTATTTTGGAAGAAAGTTCGGCAAACACAAACTTGCGCCTGTAGTTAGTCCAAACAAGACTATTGAAGGTTCAATAGGTGGTGCTGTTTGCGCTTTAGTTGGCGGTTTTATTATCGCTTATTTCATCAAATTACCTTGGTATCACACAATTATCGCAGGCTTGTTAGTTACTACATTTGCTCAAATTGGTGACTTGTGCGAATCATTGTTGAAACGTGATGCTGGTGTAAAAGATTCTGGCAACTTACTTCCAGGACATGGTGGTTTCTTAGACAGAACTGATAGTTACGTATTTACAATCCCTGTAATTTACTATTACTTCTTATATTTTGTTGTAGACACTCACCATTGGGTAGATTTACTTAGCTTTATCAAAGGAATTTTTTAATGCGTGAAGCGTTAGAAGAAATATTTAACATTAAAATTACGGATGAAGATTTGTTCAAAAAAGCATTGACTCATCCGTCTTTTACTAAAGAAAATAACCTTAATTCACTTGATAATTACGAACGTTTAGAGTTTTTTGGCGATGCAGTTTTAAAACTTGCTATTTCTGAAAAATTAATCAAAAAATACCCAAAATCTCACGAGGGAGAACTAACAAAAATTCGTTCTATATTAATTTCTGATGCAACTTTGTCTAAGATTGCTGAAAAAATTAATATCACAGATTTAATCGTTTTAGGCACCCACGCTGAAAAAGCAGGAGAAAGAAAACGTTCTTCTATCAACGCTTGTGTGTTTGAAGCTCTTTTAGGAGCGTTTTATTTAGACGGCAAGCAAAAGGAAATTATTGATTTTCTAAACAATATTTTTGAAGATTACATTTTAGATATAAAAAACAATATGGCAAAATACAATGCCAAAGAGGTTTTGCAAGAATACACTCAATCAAAAACAAAGGAAGTTCCGCAATACAAATTGATTGAGGAGATTGGACCTGCACATGAACCAAAATTCAAAATGGAAGTACTTTATCAAAACAGAGTTTTGGCAACAGCAATCGGGACAAGTAAAAAAGATGCGGAACAAAAATGTGCTTACGAGGCTTGTAAAAAATTAGGAGTTATAAATGAGTAAAGAAATTATTGTATCACCATCAATTTTGTCAGCAGATTTTGCTAACTTGGAAAGAGATATAAAATTAGTTGAAGACAACGGCGCTGATTGGATTCACGTTGACGTTATGGACGGTCATTTTGTACCAAACATTACAATCGGTATTCCTGTTGTAAAAGCCTTAAAACGCTTTGCTAGAAAACCTCTTGACGTTCATTTGATGATTGATAA
>DBIX01000039.1:7667-10734 GCA_002297005.1 Cyanobacteria bacterium UBA791
GTAAAACCAGAAAACATTGAAGAAATTTGCAAAAAAATTCAATCTTTAGGTTGCAAAGCAGGTATTTCAATTAAACCTAAAACTAATCAAAATGATATAATTCCATATTTACCATTCGTTGATATGGTACTTGTAATGACCGTTGAACCAGGGTTTGGCGGACAAGAATTTATGCACTATTGCGCACAAAAAATTCCTACAATTCAACAAAACGGTAAAGAAGATTTAATCATTCAAGTTGACGGCGGAATTAACGACGTAACTTCAAAAGTTTGTGTTTCTTTAGGTGCAACTTCACTTGTAGCAGGTAGTTACATTTACAAGAGCAAAGACGTTAAAAAAGCAATCGAGTCTTTGAGAGCGTAAGAATGGCAAAAACAGGACAAATCTTTAAAATTCATTCAGATTTTTATTATGTAAATCATAATAATCAAACTTTTGAATGCAAATTAAGAGAAGTCCTTAAAAAACAAAAATTAAAAATTGTTGTAGGCGATTTTGTTGAATTTGAGAACGGTGCGATTGAAAAAGTTTTACCAAAGAAAAACTATATTCCACGTCCAAATGTTGCAAACATTGACCAAATCGTAATTGTATCAGCCGTAAAAGAGCCTGAATTGAGCTTTGAGCAACTTAACCGATACATTGCATTTGCAAAATATTACAACATTCCAACAGAATTATGTTTCAACAAAAATGACTTGTCGCTTGATGATTCAACCATTGAAAAAGTATTCCAAATATACGAACCTCTTGGGTTTGACATAGTTTTCACTTCAGCAAAAGAAAAAGACGGAATTGAAGATTTTAAAGAAATTTTAGACGGCAAAATCTCCGTTCTTTGCGGAAGTTCAGGAGTTGGAAAATCGAGTTTAATCAATGCAATTAACCCTAATTGCAACTTGAAAACAAAATCTGTCAGCGAAAAAACAGAACGAGGAACTCACACAACTCGACATTGTGAAATTATCAACATCACTGACACAATGAGAATTGTTGACACTCCTGGGTTTAGCAATTTAAAGTTTGACTTTTTAATGCCAAACGAGGTTGATTTACTTTTTGATGAAATTAGTCAATACAAGGGTTATTGCAAGTTTTCGGACTGTCTTCACGACAAAGAAACAGGTTGTGCAGTATTAGAGCACATTGATGACATTGATTTAAGCCGTTATCAAAGTTATTTAGCTTTTGTAAACGAGGCAAAAGAATACAAAGAACGAGTTAAATATTCAGGCACAAAGCACGAAAGAGAAACTCATTTCAAACATCACAACGACAAAATGGCAGTAAAAATTAGCGCTCAAAAACGTCAATCTGCTAGAAATACTCAAAAACAAAGCATACATAAAGAAATTCATGAGGATAAATAAAATGAAAGAATTAATTGATTTAGTAAACAAAAAATTAGACGAATACTTACCTGTGAGCTATCCAGAAGAAATCTTCGAATCAATGCGTTACAGCCTACTTGCAGGTGGTAAAAGATTAAGACCGATTATGTGTCTTGAAGCATGCAGAGTTTTCGGTGGAGAAATGGAAAAAGCACTTCCAACAGCTTGTGCATTTGAAATGTTACACACTCAAAGCCTTATCCACGACGATTTACCTTGCATGGATAACGACGATTACAGACGTGGCAAACTTACTAACCACAAAAAATTCTCAGAAAGCACTGCCGTTCTTGCAGGTGACGCTCTAATCAGTTACGGAACTCAATTAATTATTGATAAATCAGACCTTCCGGCTGAAACAATTGTAAAAGTATTAAGAGAACACGCTCTTGCAGCAGGTGCTTACGGAATTATTGCTGGTCAAGTGGTTGATATTGCAATGGAAGGCAAGCCTTATGATGCTAAAATTCTTGAATATATTCACACTCACAAAACTGCGGATTTATTCAAAGCAGCGCTAAAAGCTGGTGCTCACATCGCAAACGCAAACGAAGAACAACTTAAAGCAATGGACGATTTCGGTCAAATGCTTGGATTTGCGTTCCAAATTTGTGACGATATTTTAGACGAAACTTCTACTTTTGAAGAAATGGGTAAAACTATGGGTAAAGATAAAGAAGAAGGAAAGCTAACATATACGGCACTTTTCGGACTTAAAAAAGCTAAATGTGAACTTAATTGCCTTTTAGACAAGGCTTATGATATACTAAAGAAACAAAATATTGAGTCTGAAATCTTCAACTCAATTATTAATTCAATAAGAGAAAAGGTATAAAATGGAAAATTTAATCGCAAAGTACACAAACACAGGTATTGAAGCAATCGCAGCAGGTCTTTTGGCTGCATTCGTTGCACAAGTAATCAAGATAACTTTAGATATTATTATCAATAAAAGAGTTGATTTCAGAATTTTTACAACTACAGGCGGTATGCCAAGTTCACACTCTGCCGGTGTTGTAGCCTTATCAACAATCGTTGGTATCTTAGACGGCTTTACTTCAACAATGTTTGCAGTTGCTATCGGTTACGCTTTTGTTGTAATGTATGATGCAGCCGGTATTCGTAGAGCATCTGGTAAAATGGCTGTTTGTTTAAACAAAATGGTTGCAGATTTCTACAAACACGATGTCAACGCTGCCGGTACAAAGTTAAAAGAAATGTTAGGACATACTCCTAAAGAAGTTTTCTGCGGTGCAATCTTAGGCGTTGTGTTCGCGTTCTTCTTCCACTACATCATTCTTTTATAGAGAAATTTTATGAAAAATTCTTGCTTAAAATTTAATGCTTTCACACTTGCAGAAATGCTTGTAGTTCTTTTTGTCATCGGTGTAATCTCTATGATGACAATTCCAACAGTCGTGAAGGTCAACAAAGAAAGAGCTATTTCGGATTTATTGAGCGAAAATTATAAAAAAATTGAACTTGCTTTAGTCATAGACAAAATCTCAAACTTTGACGTTACAGATTTTGGGTTTAGCGCAATTGACAAGCCTTATAAATCAGCTGAATTTACAGAAGTTTTAAGAGAAAAAATGAAGGTTTTGAACTACTGCACACCTTCAGAAAGCTCTTGTGGATTTGAATCACAAACACTTCGCGGGTACAAATTACGC